>SFJB01000003.1 GCA_004555145.1 Bacteroidales bacterium
CTATATTTCAGTATAGGCCACTTCTTCTAAAATAGAGCACCCTGCAAACTGCAAACAAGCCTATATGAATGACCAATGGAACCGGCTTCAGAAACCGTATCAGTACAGAAGCACGACTACGCCAGACGAAGAACATCGGTGCAATAGTCGATGATCTTGTCACGATGAGTAATGAATATCATCGTGTGATTCGGATGCTTAAGAAAAATTTGTTTTCCTCATCCAAGAGTTGTAAATTTGAGGTATGAGGAAAAGAATTCATCAAATAGTTTTGCTTTGGCTTGCGTTGTCTTGCGTAGCCTGCACCACCAAGTCCGAGATGGACCGTTTTGTCGATGATCTGATGGGACGTATGACCCTGGAACAGAAAATCGGACAGCTGAACCTCCATTCCGCTCCCGGCTTCATATCTGCCGAGAAGGTGATGGAAGAGGATGAAAATATCAAACTGCTCAGGCAGGGACTTCTCGGTGGCTTATACGGATCCGGAAATCCGGAGTTGCTGCGCCAGTGCCAGGAGATTGCTCTTGAATCCGGCGCCGGCATTCCGCTGATCTTCGGTATGGACGTCATTCACGGTTATCAGACCGTGTTCCCAGTGCCTCTGGCGCTGTCTACATCCTGGAATATGGATTTGATCGAGAACTGCACGCGCATTGCTGCGATTGAAGCAGCTGCGAGCGGCATCAACTGGGTGTTCAGCCCGATGGTGGATATATGCCGCGATGCGCGCTGGGGCAGAATTGTCGAAGGCGGCGGCGAAGATCCGTATCTCGGCGGAGAGATAGCGAAGGCTATGGTGTACGGATATCAGGGCCGGGATGAGGAATATGGCACCGACGAGCTTATGGCCTGCGTAAAGCACTATGCTCTCTACGGAGGAGCGGAAGCCGGACGCGACTACAACTCCGTGTTCCTGTCCCGTCAGGAAGCGCTCAACGGCTATATGCGCCCGTATATGAAGGCCGCCGAGGCTGGAGCTGCCAGCTATATGAGTTCGTTCAACGAGTTCGAGGGCATTCCTGCATCGATGAACTCTTACCTTATGCAGGAGCTTCTCAGGGATGACTGGGGATTCAAAGGCTTCATAGTATCCGATGCCACGGCCATTGCAGAAGAGGTGAACCACGGCATCGGCGATATGCAGGAGGTGTCCGCAAGGTCGCTGCAGGCCGGATTGGATATGGATATGAACTCTGATGCCTATATCGGCACGTTGAAAAAATCCCTTGAGGAGGGGCGGATTGCGGAAGCGGACATAGACCGTGCCTGTCGCCGCATACTCGAAGCCAAGTACAAGCTCGGTCTCTTCGAAGATCCGTTCCGCTATCTGGATGCAGAAAGGTATGCAAACGCCGTATATACGGAGGATAACCGCAAGGCATCCCGCGAAGCTGCACGAGAGTGTCAGGTGCTACTTAAGAATAACGGTGTCCTGCCGCTTTCCCGCGATGCCCGCATTGCTGTGGTAGGCCCGCTCGCAGATGACGCTGAATCGATGACAGGCTGCTGGTCGATGTCAAGCCACGGAAAGGAAAGCGTTACTATATGGCAGGGCATATCCGAAGTGGCCAAGGCTAGTCTGTCCGAGGGGTCCTGGCTTTTCAATGATGCCGAAATGGAGGAGAATGTCCTCTACGGCCTTGCCAAATCCTTTGTTCCCGGGTTCAAGGCTCCCGATGTCCACAGCGTCAGCCAGAAAAGCCTGATTGCGGATGCCGTAGCAAAGGCCCGCCAGGCGGATGTCGTAGTGGCGTGCGTGGGAGAACACGCAAATATGAACGGTGAGGGTTCATCCAGGTCGGATATCAGCCTTCCTGATGCCCAGAAAGAACTGCTCAGGGCGCTCAAGGCTACCGGCAAGCCTGTGGTGATGGTTCTTGTGACCGGCCGCCCTCTCGCACTTGTGGAGGAAGATGCCTCTATGGATGCCATACTGAATGTCTGGAGCCCTGGCTCCGAGGGAGGACACGCAGTAGCCGACATACTTTTCGGGGAGGTCTCCCCTTCAGCCAAACTGACTGCATCCTTCCCTCGCAGCGTGGGCCAGCTGCCTCTTTATTACAATCATAAGAACACAGGAAGGCCTCACCCAGACGATGCTGGGTATAAGAAGTTCGTCAGCTGCTACATGGATGAAATCAATGCCCCGCTATATCCTTTCGGCTACGGTCTCAGCTACACTACTTTTGAATACAGTCCTGTCAGCCTGAGTTCTGCGGAAATGCCTTTGGACGGTTCTGTCAAAGCATCCGTACAGGTCAGCAACAGGGGCAAGTTCGACGCGGATGAGATAGTCCAACTCTATATTCACGACATTTACGCCAGCTCCACCCGCCCTGTCAAGGAACTCAAGGGCTTCCGCAAGCTGCACATACCGGTTGGGGAATCCGTTCAGGTGGATTTCACCATAACTGCTGAAGAGCTGTCGTTCTATAACCACGATCTTGAATGGGTGTGCGAGGCCGGCGATTTTGAAATCATGCTCGGACCGAACAGCCGAGACGTTCAGAAACTCACTTTGAAAATAATTGATTGACACCATTTTAATTAATCTCTATTTATGAAAAGAATCATTAGCTTACTTGTCGCATCAGTATTCGCGACAACAGCGCTCAACGCGCAGGAACTTGCCAACTTCGCTTTCGGAGGACGCAAGCCTATTGTGTCCCCTGAGGTGCAGAATGACAGTGTAACCTTCCGTCTGAAGGCTGACTATGCCACGGTGGTGAAGCTTTCCGCTTCCTGGCTGGGATACCAGAATATTGTAGAACTCACCAGGGGTGAGGGCAATGTCTGGTCAGTTACTCTTCCTGCACCTTCACCGGAGATCTATACCTACAACTTCATTGTTGACGGAACTTCCGTGAACGACCCTAGTAACGTGCTCGTGCAGAGGGATGGAACCCGCTACCTGAGCATGCTCCTCATCGACGGTGAGCTTTCGGAGAACTATAAGGAGGCAAACCAGAGAGGTTCTGTCACCCATATGTGGTATGACAGCGAGATACTCGGAATCAACCGCCGTCTCACCGTATATACCCCGTACGGCTATGAGGCCAACAAGAAGGCCAAGTATCCGGTGCTCTATCTTCTCCACGGTGCAGGCGGAGACGAGGAGGCCTGGACTTCCATGGGTCGCGCAGCCCAGATTCTCGACAATCTTATCGAGAAAGGTCTGGCAAAGCCTATGATTGTGGTTATGCCTAACGGCAACCCTAACCAGCAGGCGGCAGTTACCCTCAACCTCCCTACAAGCAAGATGAATTATCGTGATCCGGCTAATGCCAATGCATATGTAAGGAGCCTCTGCGAGGAAATCGTTCCATTCATCGAGAAGAATTTCCGCGCAATCCCTAAGCCTGAGTCACGCGCTATCGCCGGACTCTCGATGGGCGGCGGACACACCATCGCGGCTTCAACCCTCTATCCTCAGCTCTTCGACTATATTTGCCCGCTTTCAGCAGCAGGCAATATGACTGTGGAGCAGGCTCAGGCGCTGAAGAAGGCTGGCGTGAAACTCTACTGGATAGGTTGCGGACGTGAAGACTTCCTCTTCGAGGGCAACAATAAACTTGATGCAGTGCTCACTGAGGCCGGTCTGGAGCACACCTATTACGTGAATGGAGGCGGCCACGTCTGGTTTAACTGGAGACAGTATCTCAACATCTTCGCCCAGTTGCTTTTCAAATAGCAAATCAGAGAGGGTGATTGGTCAGCCAGTCACCCTTTTTTATTGCTTGGCAGCCTGTTCTATTAAGGCTGTGACTGATTGCGGCGTCCCGGCTTGAGTATCATAAAGATGACAGAGGCAATGCAGATTGCGATGCCGCAGCACATACGCGGCGTGAAAGGCTCTGCGAAGACGGTAGTGCCCACCAGAATGGCTGTGATAGGCTCGAATACTCCCAGCACGGAGGTTTTGGTTGGCCCTATGTACCGGGATGAAATCGCCAGAGCGAGCAGGGCAATAAGGGTAGGGAAGACGGCAAGTCCCAGGAGACGGGCGGCATCAGCCCACGAACCCAGACCCCGTATAAAGCAATCTCCTTCCCGCAGGCACTCTGCGGACCTGAGACAGGCGAACATCAGGGTGCCGAAAATCAGCACATAGAGGGTGAGCCTGTCCTCGGCAATGTTACGGAGACGCTTGCTCCGGTTGACGATGATCAGGTATGCTGAGTAGCTCAGGGCGGACAGGATGGCCAGAGCTATGCCGGGGAGTTTGATTTCTGCCCCGTCGGAGGGGCTGGACAGCAGGCATATGCCGCCAAAGGTGGTGACAATAGAGAGCCAGGTCTGCCAACTGGGGTAAAACCTCATCAGGGCCATGATAAGCGCCACGAATACGGGGTAGAGGTACACCAGAGTCGTGGCTAGTCCGGAGGGAATGAAAAGGTACGAGGCAAAGAGGAAAGCGCTGCTGCAGGCAAAGAGTACGCCGAGTGTGGCGAGCTGGGGCAGTTCCCTCCATTTCACGCGCAGTTTTTCCTTGCGTGCGGCTATCAGTACAATGATGAGAATGACGGAAAACAGATACCTGAACAAGAGCATCACCGTCACAGGCATCCCCTCGTCTATGAGAGGCTTTGCGAAAAGCGGATTGAGTCCATATGATGCCCCCGCTGCGATTCCTGCAGAATAACCTATGATTCTTCTGTCAATCAAGTTTGGCTTTTTTGAAAATCCTGTTTCTCTGAATTCTTATGAACAGTTCTGCCTTGTCCATGGATACATTGAAATTTCTCAAAATTACGAATTCTCTTCATAACTTGCAAATATTTCCGACAAAGATGGAGTGGAGCTGTCTTGTTTGTGGAAGAGTCAAATAATTGCTATATTTGTAGATAAGGCATATTGAACGGTACATGAACTTTGTTATGGCAGATGATATCAGGACCAGGCAGCGCACACGTGAAGAGGCTCAGGCTGCCGTGAAACAGCAGACTGAAGAGGGGACTCCCTTCGGAAAATGTCCCAAATGCGGAGCCCCTACGGTTCCGGACTTTGAGCTTTGCCCGAATTGCGGGGCGAAGCTGGTGGATTATTGTACCTTCTGCGGTGCCATGATGGGCCATGATGATATGGACTGCCCCGAGTGCGGAATGCCGTCGGAGGGGATAGAGTGTTCGGATTGCAAGATAATCAATTACCGTCCTTTCTGCCGAGCTTGTGGAAGGCCCCTCTCCCGGGCTGCCCGAAAAGCTGTGGATAAAGCTAAGATGGATCCTAAGGTGCGTGAGGCGGCCAGGGCAATGGTGCGTATTTCCGAGCTTCAGGCAGAATTGGATTCAGCAGCTTGTAAAGAAGAATGTGCTGAAAATCAAGAACCTACGGAAGGGAAACTCCGCCTTGATGAACTTATGTCCAAGGTGGGATTCACGACGGCGGACATGCCATCTGCGAAGCGCAGGAAGATGGGCCGCAGCCGTGAGGAAGTGATGGCCGAGTACGCCAGGGCGGTGGAAGAAGCCAACAGGATTTTCGAGGAGATGCTGCCTCCGGCCGGAATGACACCCCAGGAGCAGCGCAATTATTACACTGCCAGAAAGGTGGCCGTGATGGAGACAATAGAAGAAAGCTGGTATGAAGTTACGGTGAGCGTGGGAATGTACTGGGAGTGCAACAAGTGCCATGTCAAACACAATAATCCATCCGAATGTTATGTGCGCGAGTTCGGAGGCAAATGGATTCAGGACAAGATTACCAGGGTGGTGCCGGAAGGAACCCCTGGGGCAGTTAAATATACCAAGGTTGTGGGAGAGAGAAAGGTATACAAAAGAGAGTAGATTATGGCACAGGAGGACAAAATTAAACAGATCCTGGAAGGACTCCACAAAAAGGAGAATGGCACGACAGTCCCTCAGAAGACTGCTGCAACCCCTCAAAAGACTGCTGTGGCCCCTCAGAAGACCGATGCGGGACCGGGTGCCGTGTCCAAAGGCTCCTCCGATGTGAAATGTGCCTATAGCGAAGGCGCCAAAATCAGCGCCGGCAGCAGGGACTGCATCGTGGAGAAAGTCATAGGCAGCGGATCGGAAGGCGAACTCTATGTTGTGTCGGCTTCAGGCAGGCGCTATGCCCTGAAACTTTATCGCAAGGGGCATCAGCCGAATTTCAAAGTGCTACCGTTTCTGGATAAGCTTGCCGGGAAAGGTTACCTCGTGGATACTGTCGACTACGGCCCCGACTATGAACTTCTGGAATATTTTCCTGAGGGCAATGTCGCCGCTGCCGGATTGAAGGGTAACGCGCAGGCCATACTTGCCATCGCTCTCAAGACCGCAATGGCTCTGGACAAGCTGCATAAGGAGGGCATACTGCATAAGGATGTCAAGCCTGCAAATATACTCATTAAAGACAGGGACAGTTGGGACACTGTCCTGTGCGATTTCGGAATTGCAGACATTATGGATGCTCAGGGGAAGTGCGCCACAACCCAGGTGCGTACTCCCATATATGCCGCTCCGGAAGTGTATTCGGACACTGTGACCATTTCGGGGGTAAGCTATACTGAACTGAGCGCCAAGGCTGACTTCTATTCCCTTGGTATGACCATACTCTCGCTATGGGCAGGGGAAAGCGCTTTCCTTGCAAAAGAGCACCAGATGGCTATTGACAAGGTAAAGGGAAGGATTGCCGTGCCTTCCGATATGCCGGACCCCCTGGCGAGGATATGCCGCGGACTGCTGATCAAGAACCCGGCCAAACGCTGGGACTGGGAGGAAATCGAGAAGACGGTAAACGGCCGGGATGTGCCGGTGGAGGAAGATGAACTGCTGGAGGATCTCAATATCACCTTCAGTGCTTCCAAACACCTGTTCGCCAATACCCCTGAGGAACTTGTCGGATGTATGGTTCAGGAACCTGAACTGGCAAGGAAGTATCTCTACCGCGGCACTGTGGAGAAGTGGTTGAGACCCTATCCTGAACTTGCCCTTGAGATTCAGGACATAGTGGAGAAACGCTATCCGAAAGACCAGGATACAGGACTTATGGCAGCGATTTACCTGTTGGACCCGACTGTGCCCCTGCGGCTCTCCGGCAGTTCGCGAAAGGACGGAAAGGCCGTCTGCCGTGATGCCGTGACCCTGAAGGACGTGGGCAATTTTTTCAACGACAGCTTACCGGACCCGGATACCGTCAATCTTTTGAATTCTGACACTTTTGTGGAATGGGTCCGTTCCAGAAGTGCGGATGTGGCTGCCAAACTGCCTGCCACAAAAGCCTGCTATCCGACATATATGCTTCGCGTGCAGACTGTGGACCCTATGTCGGACATAAACCTCATCAACGACAGCTCGGACCCGCTGTACGCTATGACTCAGCAGGGCATTGGCCTTGTACTCAATGAGATATACAATATTTTCTGGGGTAGGTACAGGGGCAATCTGGATACGATGATCAGCGATTGGCCCAAGAAAGCCAACGCTCCGCTGAACAGGCGCATACCCCTGAGTACAATCAGCAATGTGGTGATGGGCCTTTATTATCCTGATGAATTCTGCTACCTTAAGACTTTCTTCAAGCTGAAAGGCGGCCGTTTCACCAAGCAGCTCAGCTGGTACGAGCACTGCGTGGACTATCACAGCTCCGACAATAAGAAGAAAGCCGGTCCCAAGGATGAGCGCTACCTCGTTCAGTGTGCCTGGATGAGGATAGTCAAGGGATTCGGTCGCACTCCGGAATACAACTTCCCGGGGAGTGGAATCAGCATAAGGGACAGGAAGGATCTTGCAGCGATAGGCAAGGATGAGTTGCAAGGCGAATATGTGAAGGGCGGTCTGGTCGGTTGGCTTGCCGTGCAGTACCACGAGGACCCTTTCGCAGACCTTTCTGCCAAGTATAGCTATGAGCGTCTTCTGGAGAGCTATCTCGAGGAAATCAGACTGATTGATGCGAAACTTGAACCCGTGAAGCGTTTTGACCTGGCTAAGAAAAAGGCAGCTGCCGCGCTTGCGGGAGGAAAAGCCAGAATCAATGGCCTGAACATCAGGACAGCCCTGCAATGGCTGTGTCTGTTCGTCCTCGCCATGGTTCCTTGTCTGATTCTGCTCACTATGCTGGTATGCTCCATCATCGAGCATCCGACCTTGGATGTGTCCGGTCTGCGCCTTGAATCCTTCTTCTGGCCTGTGGGTCTGGTGGTTTCCGTAATTATATTCTTTGCCAGCGATTCGGACGGCTGCCTCATTCCCATCATCGGAGGTGCCGTTTCTGCTGTTGCAGTTTTTTTCCTGATCAGGATTTTGGGTGCATATGTACTCTATATCTTTGCCGCAGTCGTGCTTGCTGTGCTCGGAATGCTTGTATTCTATGCTGTCAAATTTCTAAAGAGCGGCAATGCAGCCGTTGCGCGCAGGTTCTCCAAGCCGGGGTTTGAGGAAAACGTGTTGGAACCACTCTACTTTGCCTTCAGCGATGAGACCGATTTCGATTCCTCACTCAACGGGGCTTTCAACGACAGTGAGCTTCTCAGCTGGAAGCTGGAGCTTAAGAGCAGGCGGAAGTTCATAATCTCATTCGTGGTCGTGGTCTGGATCCTGATGGGGCTCAGTATGTTGATTCCGGGCAGCAGCCGATTCGACAATATTGCCAGACCATTGCTGGAAAAAGTAATGCCGGCGGAGAAGCAGGAATAACGCTTTTGATAAAAACAATCATTTACTTGAAAAACCTGAGATAGATATGGTTTGCAATAAATGCGGAAAGGATAACAGGAAGGAGGCGAAGTACTGTCGATTCTGCGGAACTGAGTTCTCCCGGGCTTCTGTCCCTGGAGAGCTTATCTGCAAGGCAGGGATACTCCCTGAGCTGGAAAAGCTGGAAGATAAACTGAAGGTTGCGGGAATAATAGCCGAAGGGGGAGCCCGAATAGGCATGGACTGCCTGATACTGGGTGATTCCGGCAGCGGCAAGAACTTCATCGCCAATATGATCGCAGACAAGATGCTTTCTTCAGGAGTGGTTAAGAAGAAGCCGATGGCAGTGGATGCCTCGGATTGGGATAAATTCTCTTCTGACTTCGACAAGAACATTTCGTCCATCAAGGACGGGATACTGCTCATTACCAATGCCCATAAACTCCTTCCGACGTCCAAAGCCTCCAACGTCAACCAGCTTGACAGGCTCTTCACCAGGATGCGCAGTACCGAAGGTGCTCCGGTAGTGCTGCTCTGCGGGCTTCTGAACGAGCTTTCCGTGTTCATGGAGTACAACAAGGACGTACGGCGGCTCTTTGAATTTGAGTTCTCCCTGGAAGCCTTCGACATAAGCGGTCTGAGCGAACTGGCAATGACAATCTTCAGGGAAAGGTATGGAGCAGGCGTGGCCGAGGGGGTGGAAGAATGTCTGAGAAGCCATTTTTCATGGTATATGCGCCAGGCCGACCTGGGCTACACCAACGGGCATCTTGCCGAGAAGGTCGCGGAGGACATATATGTGAAGGCGGCCCTGCGCGGCAGCAGGATCATTGAAACGCAGGACATAGACCCTGACAGGTGCTTTGTACCCAAAAGTGAGGAAGATATTCTTGCCGACCTGGACGGATATGTCGGTCTTCAAAGTGTCAAGGACGAAATCAGGGCAATCATACGCAATGTCAAGAAACGCAAGGAGAAGGGTGTCAAATCCAAACTGCTTTGCGACCACTATATCTTCACCGGCAATCCAGGCACGGGCAAAACCACTTTTGCACGCAAGTTCGGGGAAGTCCTCAATGCCATTGGCGCCCTGCCTACGGGACAGTTCGTGGAGATTTCAGGCAAAGATTTCATAGGCCGCTTCCAGGGCGACTCTGAAGCCAATGTGAAGAATTACGTTGCCAAGGCAATGGGTGGCGTGCTCTTCATCGACGAGGCCTACGCTCTTACGGGCAGCGGGGACGGAAAGGGAGGATACGGAATGGATGCGGTCAATACCCTGCTCAACCTTCTTGAAAACCGCAAGGGGGATTTTGTCTGCATTATGGCGGGTTACACCAGGGAAATGGGGAATTTCGTCCGCATGAATCCGGGCATCCCTTCCCGTTGCAATGTCACCATAGAATTCCCCGACTACAACGCCAGGGAACTGGAGCAGATATTCCGCAGACTGCTCGCAAACAATAATGAGAACACGGTTTTCACCCTTGATGATGAGGCCGGGAAGATGCTTCCGAAGATATTCGACAGGATGTACCTCAAGCGCGGGGATACTTTCGGCAACGCCCGTGAGGTCAGGAATCTCTTCGATCTGGCTGTGAAGCGCTTGCGTCTGCGAGAAGCTGCAGATGACACTTTGAGCTACGCGGATCTGGTGGGTGAGGATGCTACGGAGGACATAGCTGTTGAGGCAATAATGAAGGAACTTGACGGATTCGTAGGTATGCAGGGAGTCAAGAAGGCGGTACGGCTCATAGTGGAGGAGGCTGCCGTGCAGAAGAAACTGGTTGAGCTGGGCGATGCCGAGGAAGGACTGACGAGATTCAACATCATCCTGACAGGAAATCCCGGCACGGGAAAGACCAGTGTGGCGCGTACCTTCGGCAGAATATTCAAGGCTCTGGGAGTGACTGCGACAGACCGGGTGACAGAAAAGGTCCCGGACAATATCATAAGCAAGTACGTGAACGAGTCGGCGCAGAATATGGATGCCGCCGTCAACGAAGCGATGGGAGGCGTACTCTTCCTGGATGAGGCATATGACCTCAACCCTATGGATCCGGCAGGGCAGAGCAAGAACAAGGAGGGCGAAAATGCTGTGCGGACGCTGATGACGCGTATGGAGAACGATGCGGGAAAGTTCGTGGCGATACTCGCTGGTTATCCTAAGGAAATGGAAGATTTCCTGAACTCCAACAAGGGATTGAAGCGGCGTTTCAGCCATTTCATACATATTGAAGACTACACGGCCGAGGAATTGCTGGAGATATACGAGCGTGCGGCAAAGGCAAAGAAAAACAATTTCACCCTTGCGGACGAGCAGGTCAGGATGAAGGCACTGAATATGTTCCGCAATATGGTAGCGATGAAGGACGACAAGTTCGGAAACGCCGGCGAAGCCATGAAGATGGTGGCGCAGACCAAAACCAATATCTACAAAAGGCTGGCTGCCGTTCCGCCAGAGCAATGGACCCCTGAGATGGCGCATACAGCCTATCTGGAGGACATTCCGTACGTGGAGCCTAAGAAGCTCTCAATAGATGGATGTCTCGCAGAGCTCAATGCGCTTGTAGGTCTTGATGGCGTGAAAAAGTCCCTGACAAAACTGGCGCACACTATCAATAACGAAATAGAGAGCGCCAGGCTGGAGCAGCGCCGTCCGGAGATACCTCTCGGGCACTACCTCTTCCTTGGAAACCCCGGCACAGGAAAGACTACGGTAGCCCGACTTATGGGGAAGATACTGTACTCAATGGGAGCCTTGCCTTCTCCTAAGGTGGTTGAGGTGGGGAAGTCAGACCTTGTGGGGCGATACTTGGGTGATACAGAAGCAATTACCACCCATGTGATCAACTCTGCGATGGGCGGAATACTCTTCATCGACGAGGCCTACCAGCTCTCTGCGGACCAGTATGGAAAGACTGTGCTCGAGATTCTTGTGCCGAGGTTGGAGAATGACAGGGGCAAATTCGTGTGCATAGCTGCCGGCTACAGCTACGAAATGCAGGCTTTTCTGCAGGCAAACAGCGGATTCGAGTCCCGGTTCCCGGAGCGCAATCGCATTGTGTTTGAGGACTATACGCCCGATGAGCTCTACAGTATCTTCAAAATGCGCGCCGACAAGGAAGGGTACAAACTCGACCCTATGGCAGAGAATGCGGTCAGAGGCAGGCTTACGATGATGTATAACAAGCGTGGCCGCAGTTTCGGTAACGGACGCGACGCACGCAACCTCTTCGACGAGGTGAAGTCCAACCTCGCCGCACGCCTCGCTGAGGAAGTCGGAAGCGTGACCCCGGAACAGCGTAAAACCATAATGATGGAGGATGTGCTATGATACAGTGTCCCGATTGCAGAGCTATGATTCCTGACGACAGCGCATTTTGCGACCAGTGCGGCAGGGAGTTGAAATGGTGCCCGGAGTGCAAACGTCCGAAACGGGGACTTGAGTGCCCGGTGTGCGGCAGTGATCTTGTCCCCGGGCGCAAGTACCTTGGCGGCACGCCGCCGCAGGCCTCGGAGCTGGTCGGAAACGGCTGGAGGCTCGTCCTGAAACCCGGGGAATTCGGCCGGAGCGGAGGAATGTGGCCTGAACTGGGCAGCTGCCCCTATGTCTCGGGGCGCCACGGTTCCGTGGAAAAGGACGCGGACGGCTGGACCATAATTGACAATAAATCCACCAACGGCACTTTTGTCAACGGGCAGCGTATCAGCAGAGCCAAGTTGAAAAAAGGTGACCGCGTTACTATTGCAACCCTTGATTTTGTAGTGGAATGAAACTGGATATTCAGGCAATATGCCACAAAGGCCTCGTGCGTGAGAACAATGAGGATGCGCTCTCCATTGGAGGACTGCTGCTGCGCGACGATTCCACAACGCTCACGGTCAGCACCCCGGAGGACGGTTTCTTCTACCTGCTCGTCTCCGATGGTATGGGCGGACACGAGGATGGGGAAGAGGCGAGCCGCTTCGCCCTGGATGAGATAAAGGAGCAACTCGTGCTGCATCAGATTTCTCCGGAACGCTTCGAGGATGAGCTGAGGGAGGCTGCCTCCTACATATCCTTCAAGCTGAACAACGCTGCGGTACAGCGAGGTCAGAGCCGGCCTATGGGCTGTACTCTTACGGGGGTGATATGGCATTATGGGCACATATGGCTCATCAATGCCGGAGACAGCCGCAGCTACCGATTCAGGGAGGGAGTGCTGCGCCAACTCACTACGGATGACAACGAGCGTGGGCTTACAGGAAACCCGGAGGCTGGGAAACTGCTGCTGAACTGCCTTGGAGGAGGCTGCGAGGGCCGTTTGCAGGTGCAGAGCCTGGACGGGAAACTCCTGGAAGGGGACGCGCTTCTGATCTGCTCCGACGGCCTGAGCGATATGCTCTCAGACGAGGAAATAGAAGAGGCCCTTTGCGACGGGGACTGCAGTGCAGAAAGCCTCTTCCGCAGTGCGTGCGAAAGAGGCGGTACTGACAACATCTCCGTAATCCTTGCGAGAATTGCGGGTTGATGAATTATTGCTGACTATCTGATCGAATATTCCTTTCCGTATTTGAGCATCTGCCCGAGGAAACTGTCGGCATACTCGAGCTTGTAGTCCACCACCTTGCCCTTCTTGACCACAGGCACGATGTCCGGGTTCACGAAACCTCCGTATGGCTTGAGCTGAAGAGCAGCATATCTTTCCAGCACCTCCTTGTGCAGTTCCGGGTCAATGTTGACTGCGTATGTCTCCACGAGGCGTTTCCCGGCCTCATAGTCTCCCTCGCTCTTGATGCGCTGCACTTCGGCCAGCAGCCGGGCGAACAACCCCCTCAGGGCTTCGAAGTCATTGACCACGAAATAGGTCTTGCCGTCGCGCACTTTCTTTTCTATGACCTTGTCTGCCCTGCCCTGCTCGTAGCACCATTCGGCGATGAGCTTGCGGTTCTGCATATGGGCTTCGGTGTTCTTCGCTCCGAGTTCAACGCGGGTAAACTGGGTGAAGAGTCCGTTGCGTATGTATGAGGCATATTCGGCCTTGTATGCATCCTTGTCAGGCATTATGCCCAACTCGACCAGTTTCGGGTCTGCCGCATAGTAGAGGCCGAAGAGATCTGCCCGCGTCTCCTCGAGTGTGGAGGAATACTCTCCCATTGCCGTGGTAGCCACGCCCGGAAGCAGCTGGCCGGAACCGTGGCCGAGACATTCGTGGAGGTCGGTGTGGATTTCGCTTGCATAGGAACCGAACTTTCTCTCGAGTTCCTTCTCCTTCTCGTCCCAGGCGAACTCGTCGAGCATGTTCTTCGGCGACTCGTTGGCGGCGTAGTCGTATGCGTGGGTGATGTTGGCTATGGTCACCGATTTGCTGCCGTATTCCTTCCTGATCCAGTCGGCATTGGGGAGATTGATGCCTATAGGCGTTGCAGGGTATGCGTCTCCGGATATGCAGGCCACATTGATGACCTTTGCGGACACGCCCTTGACTTCGGACTTCCTGAATCTCGGGTCCACAGGGGAGTTGTCCTCAAACCACTGTGCATTAGCGGAGAGGATTTCGCTCCGCTCCGATGCCTTGTGGTCTTTTATGTTGACGTTGGCCTCCCAGGCACCCTTGCGCCCAAGCGGGTCGTTGTAGTCCTCCACGAACCCGTTCACGAAGTCTATCGTGCCGTCCAACTCCTTGACCCACTTGATGTTGTACTCGTCCCACTTGCGCAGGTCGCCAGTCCTGTAATACTCCACAAGGGCTGCGATGTACTCGCGTTGCGCGTCATTCTCCGCCACTGCTGCAGCCTTTTCGAGTTCCTCGCAAATCTTGCTCAACTCCCTGGAATAGATGCCGCCCACGCACCACGGCAGCTCTGTGACCTTGCCGTCTATCTTCACCACCTTGGTGTTGAGGCCGTAGGATATGGGATGCGGGTCGTTCCTGTCCTCTATGCCTGCATAGTAATCCTCGACTTCTTTCCTGCTGACCCCTTCGTAAAAGTTTACTGCCGAAAGACTTACAATGTCGCCCTCGCTGCTGGTGGAACGGCGCTGGAGCCCGTTCTCCCTGTCATAGACAAAGTCAAGTACCTGACTGTCGTATGCGTCCACCGCCTTCATCAGGCTTGCGAAGTACTCCCTGCTGCAGGCCGGAAAGAACTTGTCCTCGGCGTAGTGATGGTGCACTCCGTTGGAGAAGAAGACCCGCTTTGCATATACTTCAAAATCCTTGTACCCGGCGCATTCCCTGTCTCCTGCGTACTCGCTGACTATTTTCTCCAGCACCCTCCTGAGCTCGAGGTTTCCGGCGCAGTTCTGGTCCCAGTAGATGTCGCGTCCCCATTTGGCTGCCTCGGCAAGGTGATATACATACTCCTTCTGCTGAAGGCTGAGCTCCTCCCATCCCGGGACGGTGTACCGAATCACCTTGATGTCTGCAAATTCATCAAGAAGATACCTGAAGCCTTCCACCTTGTCGTTCTGAAGTGAAGAACAAGATGCTGCAAGCGTTCCGATTCCAAGCATTGCGAAAAATTTTAGATGGCTGTTCATTGTAATTTGAATTTCAATTTTATGCAAATATAGATATTAATTCCTTAAGTTCAGGAATATTTGGTGGTTTGGGAAATTATTCCTAAATTCGCGGTCCGAATGATTATGGCCGATGAGCTTGACAAGAGCTGCCCGGGTGGGTAGACGCTTACGGTCGAAACTTTATAAAAGAAGTTTTAATGTACGCAATCGTAGACATTGCAGGCCAGCAGTTCAAAGTTGAAGCTGGAAATGAGATCTTTGTGCAGAGGCTCGCTGATGCCAAAGGTGCTGACGTGGAGTTCAAGAAGGTCCTTCTCGTGGCTGACGACGCCAATGTGAAGGTGGGAGCTCCTTATGTGGACGGAGCAGTAGTGAAGGCTACCGTGCTCGATGATGATGTTAAAGCTGACAAGGTGCTTGTTTTCAAGAAGATCCGTCGCAAGGGCTTCCAGAAGCTCAACGGTCACCGTCAGAAACTTACCAAGATTAAGATTAACGAAATCGCTTAAGGATTATGGCACACAAGAAAGGTCAATCAAGTTCTAAGAACGGTCGTGAGTCACAAAGCAAACGCCTTGGTCTCAAGAAATTCGGCGGCGAAGTAGTTAAAGCCGGAAATATCATCGTACGTCAGAGAGGTACCGTACACAATCCTGACAAGAACGTCGGAATGGGTAAGGACCACACTCTCTATGCGCTCGTAGACGGTACAGTGAAGTTCACCCGCAAGAGGGAGAATAAATCCTATGTATCGGTAATTCCTTTTGAGAACTAACTCGAAGGATCAGTAGATGACAAAGGGCTTGCACTTCGAGTTGAGTGTGGGTCCTTTGTTTTTTTTGAGGATATAAGTCATACAATATAAATTTCAGAGTCATGTTGACACTCAAAATGCTTCGCGACGACCCTAAGGCCGTGATAGAGAAGCTCGCAATCAAAAATTTTGACGCCGCCCCTATTGTGGACAGGGTGCTCGAACTCGACGCTCTGCGCCGCAAGCTCCAGACCGAAAGCGATGCTCTGCTGGCCGAGCAGAACAGGAAGGCCGCAGAAATCGGAGGACTTATGAAGAAAGGCCTCAAGGAAGAGGCCGAACAGGTAAAGGCTGCTGTTGCAGAGCTCAAGGCAAAGTCGGGTGAACTTCTTGCCGGGATGGATGCTGCCGGAAAGGAACTCGAGGAAAAGCTCGTACTCCTACCTAATGTTCCTTGCTCGCTTGTGAAGCCGGGCAAGGGCGCTGAAGACAATGAGGTGGTCAAGATGGGTGGTCCCGAGGTTAAACTTCCTGATAATGCCCTCCCTCACTGGGAACTCGCCAAGAAATACGATATCATTGATTTCGACCTCGGCGTAAAGATTACCGGAGCAGGTTTTCCGGTTTACAAGGGAAAGGGCGCAAAGCTCCAGAGGGCATTGATCAACTTCTTCCTTGACTGCAATACCGCAGCCGGCTATAAGGAGGTTGAACCGCCTGTCATGGTGAACGCAGCTTCAGGTTTCGGTACCGGCCAGCTTCCTGACAAGGAAGGCCAGATGTACCACGCAAACCTTGATGATTTCTATATGGTACCTACGGCTGAAGTGCCTGTGACCAACATTTTCAGGGATGTGATCCTCGCCGCGGGAGAAATCCCTCAGAGGCTCACTGCCTACACACCTTGCTTCCGCCGCGAGGCCGGCTCTTATGGCAAGGACGTGCGCGGACTCAACCGCCTGCACCAGTTCGACAAGGTGGAGATCGTGCGCGTGGAGAAGCCTGAAGATTCATACAAGGCTCTGGACGATATGGTTGCACACGTGGAATCCCTGGTGAACAAGCTCGGTCTCAAGTACCGCATACTCCGTCTGTGCGGCGGCGACTTGAGTTTTACCTCTGCAATCACCTATGACTTCGAGCTCTGGTCAGCAGCCCAGCAGCGCTGGCTTGAGATTTCTTCCGTTTCCAACTTCGAAACCTACCAGGCCAACCGCCTGCACCTTCGTTATCGCGACGAGAACGGAAAGCCTCAGCTCGCGCACACTCTCAACGGCAGCTCCCTTGCCCTCCCGCGCGTGG
Source organism: Bacteroidales bacterium (assembly GCA_004555145.1). Next base: position 17,207 of record SFJB01000003.1, read on the forward strand.
TGGCAGCCCTGCTTGAAGACAATCAGACCCCGGACGGCATCATCATCCCTGAGGTCCTCCGTCCATATACAGGATTCGACAAGATTGACTGACAAGAGCAGAACAATAATAGGCATTGATCCCGGAACCAATATCTTAGGTTTCGGGATTGTGCGTGTTGATGCCGCCGGGAAGCCGCATTACGTGGATATGGGCGTGGTGGACCTGAGAAAGATTGACTCGGCCTATGATAAACTGGAAATAATATATGAAAAGGTAGGTGCGCTCTGCGATCTCTACCGCCCCGATGATATGGCAATCGAATCACCCTTTTACGCAAAGAATGCGCAAGTGATTTTCAAGCTCGGAAGAGCTCAGGGTGCAGCTATGATCTCCGCCCTTTCGAGAGGGGTAAAAGTGTATGAATATGCCCCACGAAAGGCGAAAATGGCCATATGCGGCAATGGTGCCGCTTCCAAGGAACAGGTCAGCCTTATGGTGCAGAAGACGCTTGGCACAAAAATTGAAAATAAATTCCTGGACGCTACAGACGCGCTGGCACTCGCTATGTGCCACTTCTATCAAGTTACAAGTCCGCTTGCTCAGTCAGGGCAGACTTCCGGCTCGTGGGAACAGTTCATAGCCTCCAATCCTGACAGGGTGAAATAACCAGACGATTATTATTATTGGTTAGAATATGAACAAGTTGAGATTATCCTCAATGCTGGGCTTTTTGTTTTTTAGCCTCAGCCTCTTTGCCCAGAACACTGTGAAATTGGTTCTGGTAGATGACTCGGACGGCAGCCCTGTGGGCTTCGCGACAGTCTCCCTTTTAAAGGACGGACAGTCCAAACCTTCAAACTATGCCCTTTCTGACAGCGAGGGAAACGTCAAACTGGAATCGGTCAAGAACGGATCTTATACCCTGAAAGCGGAATTGATGGGCTATATCACCCATACTCAGAAAATCAAAATGGAATCCAAAGCTCTCGACCTGGGCACGATAAAGCTCAAGGTTGACGCCGAGGTGATTGATGCCGCTTCCGTGTCTGCTACCGGTAATGCAGTGATAATCAAGAAGGATACGGTGGAATATACGGCTTCTGCCTTCAAGACCACCGACAACGATATGCTGGAGGATCTCCTGAAGAAACTTCCGGGAGTGGAGGTCTCCGAAGACGGATCCATCACCGCCAATGGCGAGACCATCACAAAAATTACCATAGATGGCAAGACCTTCTTCCTGGATGACCCGCAGCTCGCTTCGAAGAACATTCCCGCAAAGATGATCAACAAGCTTAAGGTCATACAGAAGAAGTCCGAGCAGGCCGAGTTTACCGGCATAGACGACGGCGAGGAGGAGACGGTGATCGACCTCTCCGTGCAGAAGGGTATGATGAGAGGTCTTTTCGGCCAGGTCAGCGCCGGTGCCGGTTCAGACGTGCCTTCACAGCCGGAAATAGAGCCTGAACTCAGGTACCTGGGCAACGCCTTCATAGGCAAGTTCAATGAGGATACCCAGATCAGCTTGATACTCAACGGCAACAATACCAACAACCGCGGTGCCACCAACCGTTCCGGCAATATGATGATGAATATGCGCGGAGGCGGAATGGGAGGCGGCCAGGGCGGCTGGGGCGGAGGCAACGGCATCACCACTTCCTATATGGGTGGTTTGAATGCGGCTTCCACCTTCTTCGACGGAAATATGCAACTTGGAGGCAACTATATTTACAATTACAACCGCAACGACGTGGAGGAGAGTTCAATGAAGACGACCTATCTTCAGGACAACAACCTCATCTATATGAGCGGCGGCAAGAGCACCACCAATTCCGGCGGCCACAATTTCGGCTTCCGTCTGGAGCACAAGTTCTCCGAGAATACTTCCATACTCTTCGAGCCTCAGATTACCATAGGCAACGGCAGCTATGTGCAGACCAGCCGTGACACCACCTACAACGACAACCTTATGGGCTCGGTGGACAAAATCAACACCTCATTCACCGATAACTTCGGGGACAACAAGAACGTTTCCGCGAGCGGCCGCTTCCTGCTCCGCCAGCGCCTCGGAATCCCGGGACGAACAATGACCCTGAACATGAATTTCAGAGCAACGGACAACAAGCTCACCGGTTACAACAAGAACGGCATCACCACTTACGGTGACAATGCCTCCGTGCAGAAGGTGACCCAGCAGTTCGACAATGACCAGAACTCCTATTCCGTTGACGGACGCCTCACCTATACCGAACCTCTCGGCAACCGCTTCTATGTGGAAGCCAACTACTCCTATTCCTGGAGCAAGTCTGTTTCCGACAAACTCACATACGATATGGAGAACGGTGGGGAAATCGACTACAACTACACCAACAAGATCATCAATCAGACCGACCGTCAGCAGATAGGAGCCAACGTGCTCTACCAGAGCGATAAGCTTCGTGCCCAGGTGGGCTTCTCGGCAATACCGACCAAGACCTACAACAGTACCACCAAGTACGATGCTCTCAGCCAGAGTTACTCCCCTCAGGAATACACCGACTTCAGGTGGAACTTCTCCCCTCAGGCAATGGTGAGCTTCGAACCGAATGACAGCTACAGCGGCCGTCTCTTCTACAGGGGAACCTCAAGCCAGCCGTCCACATCCCAGCTCATGCCGGTGCCTGACAACTCTGACCCTCTTAACGTAAGTTTCGGTAACCCTTCGCTTACCCCGTATTTCAACCACAACATACGCCTTAATTTACGCTACTCCAACAGGCAGAAGTTTGCGTCAGCAAATGTGAGTCTCACGGGAGGTTTCACCCAGAACCCTATTGTAAGCTCAGTATGGTATGGTTCCAACGGCGCTCAGTACACTATGCCTTTCAATGGCCCTACCACCGCAAATGCGGGCGGAAACATGTTCTGCAACTTCCCTATCGGAAAGAGCAACTTCTCCGTCAACAATTCCCTTGGCCTCAACTGGAGGATGAGTGCGTCATATGTCGGTACGGACGTGGATATGAGCGTGTATGACGATAAGGGGTACTACGACTTCATGGAGTGGTTCATAGACAAGTTCAACGATCCGACCTACTACTCGAACCATATCGCCGAGAACATTACCAACACCGTCAGTGCCAACGAGCGCCTCAGGCTGAGGTACAGCGGCAAGTCCATCGAGGCATCGCTGGGTGCCAGCACCAGAATGAACAAGTCCTGGTATTCCATTTCCACGATGAAGGATCAGACTACAACCTGGAACAATCAGGTATCCATGGAACTCAACTGGGACCTCAGTTCCATCGGTATGACCCTTTCCGGAGAGGCCGATTACAACTGGTATGATGGATATTCCACTCCTCAGCCGTCCCAGTGCGTGCTGAATGCGGAAATCTCCAAACTCCTCTTCAACAACAACGTCACCCTCGCCCTTCGCGGCTATGACCTTCTCGGACAGTCCAAGAACCTTACCGTCACCGACAGTGCCAACTACCACAGCGAGGCCATCAACAACACTCTCGGAAGATACGTGGTGCTTTCTCTCTCCTGGAGGTTCGGCACTATGGGCCAGAGGGGTGGCAGACGTCCTTCCGGCGGTCCTGCTGGCCCTGGAGCTCCTCCTGCAGGCGGTCCGGGTATGCCTCCACCGGGCGGCGGAATGCGAATGATGTAGAAATACGAAAAAATATGAGTATATTTGCCGTCTATGACGTTAGAGCTCGTAAAGGCATTGCTTGTGGGCATCATCGCCGCCCTTCCCGTTGGACCGGTACTGATGATGGTCATCCACAAAACCCTTGAGGGAGGAAAGACGGCAGGTATGATGACAGGATTCGGCTCGGCCGTGGGGGATTCATTCCTTGCCGCGGTCGGGTTGTTGGCTTTGGGTGCGATAGAGGAATTCATACTCCGCTATTCGGGCCCGATAATGCTGGTGGGATCCGTGCTCCTTATGGCAGTGGGCCTGAGTATGGCTCTGACTGCCACGGTGCCTGACGTAAACAGCGTGCTTGCTCCGCGCAGCAAGAAGACCCTCGCCTCGTATTCGCTCCAGGCCATGTTGGCTGTGTTTTCGAATCCGGCTGCGTATGCGCTCATGTTCGGCCTGCTCGGTATTATGCACCTTGCCTACTCGGACAGACTGTCTCCGTCCTGGGCCGTAGTGCTTTGTGTGGGACTGGGTGAGCTGCTCTACTGGGCTCTGGTGGTCTATGTGCTCGCCCGTTTCGTGAAGGTGAAGACCAGGACTATGAGGAGAATCAAGAAGGGTGCCGGGATAGTAGTATGCTGCTTTTCCGTGGCTTTGCTTGTCAAGGGTATAGTCACTTTTTTGTAGGAAACAATTTCAAAGATGAAGATAAAGGATATTTTTACCAACTGGATAGTGAAGAACGTGCTCCTGGCCGTTGCCTTCGTACTGGTGCTGGTGTTCTCCGTGAATGCGCTCCTGGCAGTGGGGACCAGGCACAACAAGGAAATCACTGTCCCTGATTTCAGCGGAATGAGCGTTGAAGAGGCTCAGACTGCGGCTTCTGCCGTGGGCGTAATGGCCGTGGTCACGGATTCCGTTTACGTCAGGCGTATGACTCCGGGAGCAATTTACATGCAGACGCCCAAGGCCGGTTCGCACGTGAAGAAGGGACGCAAGATACGCCTCACCGCGAATACTATGGTGCCAAGCGAGGTGTATATGCCTTCTCTGATAGGCTGCTCGCTGCGCCAGGCGAAAGCGGAGCTCCAGCGCAACGGACTCGAGCTCGGCCGCCTGATCTATGTTAAGGACATTGCGACCAACTACGTGCTGAAGCAGCAGCGCTACGGGGTGGATGTCGCCCCCGGCACTCCTATGTCCAGCGGCACCGTAATCAATCTGGTTCTGGGCTTGAGCAGCGACAACCTCACCAATGTCCCAGACCTCAGCGGCAAGCAGTATCGCGCAGCAGTCGACATGGCCCAGGAAAACTCCCTGAACATAGGTCGTCTCCGCTTCGACAATACGGTGAAGAACTATGCCGATACCCTGAGTGCCGTAGTGTACAGGCAGAACCCTGCCGCAGATGCACCGGCAGTCACCAAAGGCAGTGAACTCACCCTTTACCTCACCCTGGATACGGAAAAGGTTCCGGCAGGCAAAACCCCAGCCGAGAAATGACGACAAACGAGGAGCTTTTTGAGCATTTCCGCTTCGAAGTGGACAAGGGGCAGACCCCGATGCGCATAGATAAGTATATGGCTACGCATATGGAGGATACCTCCCGCAGCCGTGTGCAGCAGGCTTTCAAGGAGGGATACGTGCGCGTGGGCGACGAACTCGTGAAACCGAACTATATAGTGCGTCCGGGCGACGTGATACGCTTTGTGATGCCCTACCGAAGGCGCGGGCTGGAGATTCTTCCCCAGGACATACCTCTGAACATAGTGTACGAAGACGAGGATGTGCTGGTGGTGAACAAGCCTGCGGGGATGGTGGTGCATCCGGGGCACGGTCATTTCGAGGGTACCCTGATCAATGCGCTTTCCCACCACCTGGGCATATCCCAGGGACCGGAGGCCGAAGATGAGAGGATGGGGGTACTGGTCCACAGGATTGACAAGGATACCAGCGGTCTGCTGGCGGTGGCAAAGAACGAGGAATCCCAGCTCAAACTGGCTAAGCAGTTCTTCGACCACAGCATAGAGAGGCGCTACGTGGCCATAGTGTGGGGAGACATACGCGAGGATGAGGGCACAATCGAGGGCAACATAGGCCGAGACCCCAACGACCGTATGCGTTTCCGGGTGTTTGAGGAGGAAGACAAGGGAAAGCGTGCGGTCACTCATTACAGGGTGCTGGAACGTTTTGGCTTCGTGACCCTGGTGGAATGCAAACTGGAGACCGGCCGCACCCACCAGATACGCGTGCATATGTCCCGTCTCGGACATCCCATATTCAACGATGAGCGCTACGGCGGCAACGAAATCCGCAAAGGCACCATCTATTCCAAGTACAGACAGTTCATAAACAACTGCTTCGAGCTCTGCCCGCGTCAGGCGCTGCACGCCAAGACCCTTGGCTTCGTGCACCCTCGCACCGGGGAGTGGCTTCAGTTCGATTCCGCCGTTCCGGAAGATATGACCGCGCTTCTGGACAAGTGGAGAAAGTATTGCGGCCAGATGCCTGAAGAATGAAGCGCCCCTCCTTATACCTCCTGCTTTTGAGCACGGTCTCTGCTGTGCTCCTGAGCCTGCCTTGGCTGGTGCCTCATGCCGGCGCACTTTCACTGGTCGCCTTCCTCCCTCTGCTCTGGGCTGATTATGCCGCCGATGAGTTGAAAATCAAGCACTTCTGGCTGTATCACTTCTATTGCTTCGTGCTTTGGAATGCCCTCACCACCTTCTGGGTATGCAATGCCACTCTGGGCGGCGGCGTTTTCGCCATACTTGCCAACGCTTTTCAGATGTCCATGGTGTGGGCTTTGTTCCGTCTTGGGAAAAGGTATATGGGAGGCGCGGTGCCGTACATCTTCCTTGCCGTGATGTGGCTTGCCTGGGAAAGGCATTATTTCGATGTGGACATCTCCTGGCCCTGGCTGACCCTCGGGAACGCCTTTGCCGGCAGTACCCGCAGCGTGCAGTGGTATGAGTTCACCGGAACTCTGGGCGGCTCACTGTGGATCTGGGCGTGCAACCTTGCGTTCTTCGCTATGCTTCGCGCTTTCGCTTCGGGCTCCTGGAATGTCTGGAACCGCATTGCGCGCACATCTGCGGTTTTTGGCATAACACTGCTGATTTTCGGCCCTCTGGTGCTTTCCAAGGCTCTTTATGCCTCATACGAGGAAAAGGCGGAGTCCACTCTGGAAGTAGTGATTGCCCAGCCAAATCTGGATCCATACGAAAAGTTCGAAAGCCTAGACCAGAAGCAGCAGAATGCCAGGCTGCTGGGTATCTTCGACTCCGAACTCAAGCGACTCGGGGACAGTTCGAAAACGCGACTGCTGCTCGCGCCTGAAACCTTCACCTCGGACATTTTCCTCAATGACGCGGAGGCTTCCGCGAGCGTGAAGGAATTCCGCTCATTCCTGGGGAACTATCCCGGCTCTCAGCTGCTTTTCGGGGCAAGCACCATAGAGACCTACACCTCTGCGGCGCCTCCGGATATACTTGCAAGGCCTTATGGCAGAGGATGGTATATGAGCCACAACACTGCTTTCCTGCTCGCCTGTGACCAGCCTTTGCAGAAATACCACAAGAGCAGGCTGGTGGTGGGTGTGGAATCCACTCCATATCCGCGCATCTTCGTGCCTCTGGACAACTATCTGTCAAAGCTTTTCCACGTCTCCGGCCTGATGGGACGGTGCAAGGCCCAGGACAGTGCCGGCGTGCTCCGCTTCGATGAAGACAGGGCGCTTGGCTGCGCTATCTGCTATGAATCCGTCTATGGGGAATACTGCACGGAATACGTGAAGGCAGGAGCAGGAGCCCTGACCGTCATCACCAACGATGCCTGGTGGGGAGACACTCCCGGCTACAGGCAGCATTTGAACTATTCGCGTCTGCGTGCGATTGAAACCCGCAGGGACATAGCCCGTTGCGGAAATACCGGCATCTCCTGCTTCATCGATCAGAGGGGAGAAATCAAGGCCAGTACGCAGTGGTGGACTCAGGAAAGCCTTTCCGGAAGCATTGCCTTCAATTCGGAGCAGACTTTCTTCGTGCGTTGCGGGGATATAGTGGGCAGGGTTTCCACTCTGATGTTCTTCCTTCTCGCTGCTCTGCTTCTGATGCGTCTGGTGATGCGAAAAAAGTCTAGATTCTAGAGCTTCCAGTCTATAGGGGACTTGCCTTCGTATTCGAGGATTTCGTTGGCCCTGGAAAAATGCCTGCAGCCGAAAAAGGCTCCGCGGGCAAGCGGGGAGGGGTGAGCCGCTGCAAGTATATGGTGTCGGCTGATGTCTATAAGAGGCGCCTTGGTTTTGGCATAGTTGCCCCAGAGGAGAAATACGACTCCATCCTGAGTCTCGGAGATGATGCGAATGACCGCATCGGTGAATTCCTGCCATCCCAGTCCGCTGTGAGATGCGGCCGCTCCGGCCCTGACCGTGAGCACCGAGTTGAGCAACAGTACACCCTGCCTCGCCCAGGGAGTGAGGTCTGTGCTTCCGCTCATCCTTATTCCCAGGTCCGATTCGATTTCCTTGAAAATGTTCTTCAGCGAAGGAGGGGCGGCAACGCCTTCCGGGACGGAAAATGACAGGCCCATCGCCTGGCCGGGGTTGTGGTAGGGGTCCTGGCCCAGGATTACAACCTTGACCTTATCCAGAGGGCAGAGGTCAAAGGCCTTGAAGATGCTTCCACCGGGAGGGTAAACGGTGATCCCAGCTTGCTTTTCGCGGTGGAGTTCTGCCACCAGCTCCCTGAAATAGGGCTTGTCAAATTCTTCCGCAAGAGCCTTCTTCCAGCTCTGCTCTATTCTTACGTCCATGGTCTTCCGATAATTATACCGCTAATTTAATCAAATTATTGTATATTTGAGGTTATGAAACTGAAAGCGTTATTTCCGGGCTCTTTCGACCCGTTCACCGCAGGGCATCTCAACATACTCACGAGGGCCCTGGGGATGTTCGATGAAGTTACCGTAGCCATAGGTATCAACCAGGACAAAAGGGGCTTTTTCTCCAATGAGCAGAAGACGGAGATAATTGAGCAGGCCATTAGAGGCCTTGAGAATGTGGATGTGATTGAGTATGATGGACTTACGGTGGATATCTGCCGCCAGCTCGGGATCCGCCACATAGTCAGGGGAGTGAGGAATATGCTCGATTTTGAAAATGAGCGCGCCATAGCTGACGCTAACAGACGCATAGCCCCTGAAATCGAGACCATCATCATTCCGACTGCCCAGGAGTTCGCCCATATCTCATCCTCAGCCGTGCGCGACATACTCCGTCATCACGGGGATACCTCCCTCTTCCTCCCGGAAGGGGTAATACTTCCTGAAGTCAGATGAAAAGGCTGCTGCTCATATTGTTCATTTTTCTGGGCTTCTGCTGCTCAGTTAATGCGCAGGAGGAGGATTCACGGCGCTACGCAGGCCTTGACAGTCTGCTGACCCAGTTCTACCGTGCGCTCGAGCGCGAGAGCGTGGAGGTGAAGAATGCCGAGTTTGACAGTCTCATAGCTATGGTGGACGATTCCCTGGCCAGGCAGCACGTCACACTCAGGGTGCTGAATCACTATATGCACGCGCGCGTCATGGGTGAGGAGGCGGTGGCAATTCATATCTTCGATACCTGGCTTGCCAGCGGCAAGGTGCAGGCAAGCAGCGAGTTCGAGTACCTGGAAGCGGAGATGTTCGCCAACTGCAACCGGCGTTCCCTGCTGGGTATGCAAGCCGAGAAAATCACGCTCCGCAAGCCATGCGGAGGGAAGAAGACCATCCCCGAGGACGGGAAAGTGGCAGTGCTTTTCTTCTACGACACTTCCTGCGCAAAATGCAGACTTGAATCTATGGTCCTGCCGGGAGTGCTGGATGAGGTGGATTTCCCGATGAACCTGTATGCAGTATATGCATCCGACAACAAGCGCGACTGGAAGGCTTTCCGGCGTAACTTCAAGATACACAACAGAAACGTCAGCCTGATTCATCTCTGGGATCCGGAATTTGACTCCGACTACCAGCGCATCTACGGGGTAACCGGAACTCCGAGGATGTTCCTGATCTGGTCGGATGGAGAAATTCTGGGGCGTAGGCTGGAGGTGGAGAACCTGGCGCAAATGATCCAGCTAATAAAGTCAGTCAATGCCACGCAAAAAGAAAACTAGGAAGTACTCCGCCGTGGATCCCGAGTATCTGGACAGGCAGAAGGAGTCACTCAAAAGAAATTGCCGCAAGACCGTGCTTTTCAATGCGCAGGAACTCGCGGCAATAGATGAGTATTGTACCAGATTCAAGGTGTCTTCCCGTTCCGCCCTCATACGCAAATCCGTTATGGAACACGTCCTGGAGGGACTTGAGAAGAACCACCCGACTCTCTTCTAGAAGATGTAGTCTATCACATCCCTGATGGTCTTGACGTAGTGGAACTCAAGGCCTTCTACGTATATTGCCTTGATGTCTTCCACGTCCTTGCGGTTGTCTTCTGAGATGACTATGGTCTTCACGCCCGCACGCTTGGCTGCGAGTATCTTCTCCTTGATGCCGCCCACCGGAAGCACCCTGCCTCTCAAAGTCATCTCTCCCGTCATAGCCACGTGTGGCTTTATGGATTCGCCACGCAGGGCGGACACCATTGAGCTGACCATGGTGATACCTGCGGACGGACCGTCCTTCGGAGTGGCTCCCTCAGGCACGTGCACGTGAATGTCCTTGCTAGAGAAGGTCTCGGAGTCCATCTTAGCCATCTCGGGATGAGCCTTGATGTACTGGTATGCGATGGTGGCGGATTCCTTCATCACGTCGCCGAGGTTGCCGGTCATTGTCATTACTCCCTTGCCGTTGGACACGGAACTCTCCACAAACAGGATTTCACCTCCCATCTGGGTCCAGGCCAGGCCTGTCACTACGCCAGGAGCCTCGTTGCCGGCCTGCTTGTCGTGGAAGGCTGTAGGGAGGCCGAGGTACTCCTTGAGTTTGTCCTTCTTAATCGTTACAGGCTGGTCGTCACCGGTCGCTACCTTCTTCGCCGTCACGCGGGCTATCTTGGCAATCTGCTTCTCCAGGCCGCGGACTCCGGATTCGTGGGTGTATTCGTCAATGATGGCCATAAGGGCAGCCTTGTCGATCTTGACCTGCTTCTTCTGGAGACCGTGTTCCTCGAGCTGCTTTGGTATGAGGAACTTCTTTGCGATTTCCATCTTCTCTTCAGCGAGGTAACCCGTCACATTGATGAGCTCCATTCGGTCGAGCAGGGCAGGCTGGATAGGGGAGATGCTGTTGGCAGTGGTGATGAAGAGCACGTTGCTCAGATCGTAGTCCAGATCCAGGTAGTTGTCGTGGAAAGCGGCATTCTGCTCCGGGTCGAGGGCTTCCAGCAGAGCGGATGAAGGGTCGCCCTTGAAGTCCGAGCTGAGCTTGTCGATCTCGTCGAGCACGATCACGGGGTTGGAGGTGCCTGCACGTGCGATGCCGTTGAGTATGCGTCCCGGAAGTGCGCCGACGTAGGTCTTGCGGTGGCCGCGTATCTCGGCTTCATCGTGCATGCCTCCCAGGGCGATGCGCACGTACTTGCGTCCCAAGGCCTTTGCCACTGACTTTCCCAGGGAGGTCTTGCCGACTCCCGGAGGGCCGTAGAGGCAGAGGATAGGGGATTTCATGTTCCCCTTGAGCTTGAGCACTGCAAGGTATTCTATGATTCTGTCCTTGACGCTCTCCAGACCGAAGTGGTCGTGGTCCAGCACCTTCTGGGCGTGGTTGAGGTCGAGGTTGTCCTCGCTCATCTCGCCCCACGGGAGCTGAAGCATGAATTCCAGGTAGTTGTACTGGACACTGTAGTCCGGGGAGGAAGGATTGTACTTCTCGAGCTTGGTGAGCTCTCGCTCGAAGGCCTTGGCAATTTCCTCAGGCCACTTCTTGGCGGCAGCCTTCTCGCGCAGACGGTCAAACTCCTCCGCATCGTCCATTCCAAGTTCCTCCTGAATGGTACGGAGCTGGTTGTTGAGGTAGTATTCCCTCTGCTGCTGGTCGATGTCGCTCTTTACCTTCTGGTTGATTTCCTGCTTGATTTTCATCAATTCTATCTGGGAGCCGAGCAGCGACAGGAGCTTGAGAGACCTGAACTTGACGTCGTCATATTCCAGAAGCTCTATGCGGGCCTGGAAATCCTCCAGCTCGATGGAAGTCGCAATGAAGTTCACCAGGAAGCGGAAGTCGTCTATGGCCTTGAGGGCGCCTATGGTGTCGCGGGTGCCGAGATTGGATGAGCGCATTATCTGAATGGCCTTATCCTTCAGGGACTCGCTTATCGCCTTTATGTCAGTGGCAGTAGCCGCCTCGTTGAGAATTTCGTCGTGGTATGCCACTTTGGCAGTGATATAAGGCTCATAGCCGAGGACTCCTTGGATTTCAAAGCGCTTGCAGGCGTGCAGGATGGCAGTTATGGTGCCGTCAGGCATCTCCAGAGTCTTGACGACGCGGCAGGCGGAGCCGAAGGCGAAGAGGTCGTCCTCCTGCGGTTCTTCCACCATTACGTCAAGCTGCGGCACGGCTCCTATGAAGAAAGACTCCTTCTCGGCGTCGTGTATAAGCTTCATGGATTTCTCCCTGCCTATGGTGACAGGGAATATGGCGCCGGGAAACAGCACGACGTTGCGGAGAGCCAGAACCGGCAGAACCTCAGGGAGTTCCGCCTCGTCAAACTTCATCATGGCGTCCCCCTGTACCACCGGAATGATGCTCACTTCAGCACCGGCCGGGAAAGTGAATTCTTTATCTTGTCTCATATTTTGTCAAAATGTCAGTAATTATCCTTAATAAAACCAAGTTGCGAATATAGTCAATCTCCGTGCCAATGCCAAATGTAGAAGATTGAAAAAACTGCAACAAATCATTTTGATTTATGAAATAATTAATCTAATTTTGCACCTCAATTTCGTTGGCTAGTAATTGAATATTAATTAACTAATAAAACATAGTAAAATGACTAAAGCAGAAATCGTAAATCAGGTTGCCAAGGCGACAGGTATTGAGAAGGTGACTGTACAGTCCGTTGTAGAGGCGACTATGGACAGCATTAAGGCTTCCCTCGTGAACGGTGAGCCTGTATATCTCCGTGGCTTCGGCAGCTTTATCATCAAGCACCGCGCTCAGAAGGCTGCTCGCAACATCACTCAGAAGACCACCCTTACCATTCCGGCACACGATATTCCGGCTTTCAAACCGGCAAAGTCCTTCGTTGAGGAAGTCAAGAGCAAATAATTAACACATTTTATAATATGCCAAACGGAAAGAAGCATAAGAGACACAAGATGTCTACACACAAGCGCAAGAAGCGTTTGCGTCTGAACAGACATAAGAAGAAATAGTCGAGAAAAGCCTGACGGGAGATCCGGCGGGCTTTTTCTTTCTGATATTGAACTTGCTAATAATGGAAACCACCGCGAAAACAGAAAAGGATCTTGTGGTCGATGTCTCGGCCTCTGAAGTCCGGATAGCCTTGATGGAGAACCACAGGCTGATCGAACTTGACAGGGAGTCAACCAAGGATCACGGCTTCTCGGTAGGGGATGTATATCTTGGAAGAGTCAAGAAACTGCTCCCTGCCCTGAACGCCGCTTTCGTGGACATAGGCGACAGCAAGGAGGCTTTCATCCATTATCTGGACCTCGGACTGTATTTTACGGCGTTCGACACCTTCGTGAAGGAGACCAACCCCAACAGGAATGCCGGAGAACTTTACTCCGGAATCAAGTTGGGCAAGATACTCGCCAAGGACGGACGTATTGAGGATCATCTCAAGCCGGGCCAGATGGTGATTGCCCAGATTATAAAGGAGCCTATTTCCACAAAGGGATCGAGGTTGACTGCGGAAATTTCATTGGCAGGACGCAACATTGTTTTGCTCCCCTTCGCAGAGAAGGTGAGCGTTTCCCAGAAAATCTCCTCAAGGGAGGAGAAAAAGAGGCTTGAGGCCCTCGTCAGGAGCATACTCCCCAAGAATTATGGAGCCATAATCCGAACTGCGGCAGAGAATAAGAACGCTGCCGTGCTGGTGGCTGAACTCCGTTCGCTCATAGAAAAGTGGGAGCAGTCCTGGAAGAAGCTTTCGGCATCCAAGGGAGTGGGGCTGCTGTTCACGGAAACGGACAGAACCACCGCAGTCATCAGAGATCTGCTGAACTCCTCGTTCACGAATGTGTACGTCAATGATGCAGCGACGTGCGAGGGTGTGCGCAGCTACGTATCGCAGATTTCTCCGGATCAGGAGAAGATAGTGAAACTCTATGACGGAAAGGAGCCGATTTTCGACCATTTCGAGGTCACGCGCCAGATCAAGAGCTCTTTCGGCAAGGTTGTTCCTATGAAACAGGGAGCATATCTGGTGATAGAGACTACCGAGGCCCTCAATGTCATCGACGTCAACAGCGGTACCCGTGCCAAAACGAATGATCAGGAGGAGAACACCTTCGAGGTCAACAAGATTGCGGCGGAGGAAATCGCACGTCAGCTTAGGCTCAGGGATATGGGCGGCATTGTCATAGTCGATTTTATCGATATGGAGAAAGCCGAACACCGTAACGAGCTTTTCAAGTATATGAAGGAGCTGATGGATGGCGACCGCGCCAAGCACAACGTGCTGCCGCTCACCAAATTCGGTCTGATGCAGCTGACCCGTCAGCGCATACGTCCGGTAACGGAGATAAACACGACCGAAAAATGTCCGCTATGCCACGGAACAGGCAAGATCGCTTCCACCCTCATCATTGATGAGGAGATAGAGCGCAAACTTGCAGACCTTGCAGAAAACGGACACAGGACATTTACGCTCACCGTAAGCCCGATTTTGGGTGCATACCTGAGCAGGGGATTGTTTTCCTACGTCTCCAAGTGGAAACGCAAATTTAAATGCAAGCTGAAACTTGTCGAAAAGACAGACCACAGCATCCTGCAGTATGAAATTCTGGATGAAAAGGGAAAGGCTCTCAATTGAGGGCCTTTTCTGTATCAGGGAAAGAAATATTTTTTACGTTTTTTATAGGTCTTATTGATATATTTGGGTATATTTGTAAGAACTAAACGGGCTGGATGGCCCTGCACTGATACTATAACCTTTTGTTAAGCTGTCAATTAGGAAATCAATTGAGCTTTATGAATAAAATTATCCCTATCTCGCTGGGCCTCTTCGTCCTGGCTGCGCTTGCTTGTTCTCCGTCCAAGGAAGAGGGCAACAGAATCTACACCTTGAGAAACAGTAACGGAATGGAAGTCGGAGTCACCAATTTCGGCGGACGCATCACATCCATAGTTCTTGAAGACAAGGACGGGGTAAGGCGCGACGTTGTCCTGGGCTTCGACAATGTAGAGGACTATTACCCTGAGAACAATCAGAGCGATTTCGGCGCATCCATCGGACGCTACGCAAACCGCATCGACAAGGGCCGCTTCTCCATTGACGGCGTGGAGTACGATCTTCCGAAGAACAACTTCGGCCACTGCCTCCACGGAGGACCTTCAGGATGGCAGTATCAGCCTTACAAGGTCGAGGAAGTGAAGGAAAACAGCATCAGGCTGAGAATGGACTCTCCCGACGGAGACAACAATTTCCCTGGAGCGGTGACTGCATTCGTGACATATACCCTCACTGATGACAATGCCGTCGAGATTGCATACGAGGCCACAAGCACTGCCCCGACCATCATAAATATGACCAACCACTCATATTTCAACCTCTCCGGCGACCCGGCGAACAATGACGTCTGCGATGATTACCTATATATCAACGCTTCAAATTTCACTCCTGTGGACAATACATATATGACCACAGGAGAAATTGTCCCTGTGGCCGGAACTCCTTTCGATTTCACCTCTCTCCACAAGATAGGTGACAGAATAGGGGAGACGGACAACGAGCAGATAGCCAACGGCAACGGCTACGACCACAACTGGGTGCTTGACACCGGAGGAAACATGGATGAGCTTGCCGCAAGGCTCCATTGCGAAAAGACCGGCATTACCCTGGATCTTTATACCGATGAACCGGGTGTCCAGGTTTACAGCGGCAACTTCCTTGACGGAACGGTCAAGGGCAAGGGCGGCGTTGTTTATAAGCAGCGCACCGGCATCTGCCTCGAGACCCAGCACTATCCTGACAGCCCCAACAAGCCTCAGTGGCCTTCAGTTGTGCTCCGCCCCGGAGAGACTTACCGCAGCCACTGTACTTTCGCATTCTCAGTAACAAAATAAACAAGATATTCAATGACTATTTTTCAACAGATTGCGGCTTCAGGTTTCAGAACCGTCGACCTCATCATCGTCCTCGTCTACCTTGCCGTACTCATCTTCCTCGGGCTCTTCCTCGGCCGTAACAAAAAAGGTCAGGAAAAGAGCGCCAATGATTACTTCCTCGCAGGAAACACCCTTACCTGGTGGGCTGTTGGCGCTTCGCTGATTGCTGCCAACATTTCCGCTGAGCAGTTCATCGGAATGTCCGGGACCAGCTATGCTGACGGAATAGCCACCGCAGCCTACGAACTTATGGCTGCCGTAACCCTCATAGTCATAGGTAAATTCCTGCTTCCTGTGATGCTGAAGCGTAAGATTTTCACCATTCCCCAGTTCCTGCGCGAACGCTACAATGACGGTGTGGGACTCGCTTTTTCGGTACTCTGGCTCTTCCTCTACGTATTCGTGAACCTGACTTCCGTTGCTTGGCTCGGTTCCCTTGCAATCGAACAGATTCTCGGTCTCCAGGGGGCCACGCTGGTAATCGGGGACTTCTCCGTGTCAATGAGGATGGTTATTGTCCTTGCCCTGTACGTCATCGCCGGAATCTATTCCATCTACGGCGGTCTTGCTTCCGTGGCGTGGACTGACGTGCTTCAGGTCGTGTTCCTGGTTGGCGGTGGCCTTGTCACCGCAATCTTCGCGCTAAGCGCTGTGGGCGGCGGTGAGGGTATTCTTGCCGGTCTGAACAATATTTTCACCGACCTTACTTCCGGAGAGCACCTCAATGACAGCCATCTTCACCTGGTAATCCAGCAGAGCCACGGCGAGAGCGCGTTTGCGAATGTGCCGGGTATTGCTGCCGTGGTCGGCGGCGTATGGCTGACAAACCTCGGTTACTGGGGCTTCAACCAGTACATCATACAGAAGGGCCTTGCTGCCAAGAGCATCAGCGAAGCCCAGAAGGGTCTCGTGTTCGCCGGCTTCCTGAAGATATTGGTTCCTTTCATCGTATGCCTTCCCGGCATCTGCGCATACTACATCTCCCTGCATCCTGAGATAATGTCCGGTCTCCAGGGCTCCATCAACGTCTCCGATGACGCATATCCTTGGCTCGTGCGCAACTTCACCCCGGTGGGCGTGAAAGGCATTACCTTCGCTGCCCTTGCCGCAGCCGTCATATCTTCTCTCGCGTCCATGTTCAACAGTACTTCCACTCTCTTCACAATGGATATCTACAAGAAGTACATCAAGAAGAATGCTTCAGACAAGAGTCTCGTGAAAGTGGGACGCCTTACTTCCCTCTGCGCGCTCGTGATTGCTGCCATCGCAGTAGAGCCTCTGCTCGGCGGTCTCGACCAGGCCTTCCAGTACATTCAGGAATACTCAGGATTCATATATCCGGGTATCGTGGTGGTATTCGGTCTCGGTCTGCTCTGGAGGCGCGCTTCCAGCAGGGCAGCCGTATGGACTGCAATCATTACCATCCCTCTCGGAGTGCTCTTCAAGATATTCCTGGGCGGAGTGCCGTTCCAGCTTCGTGCTGGCTACATTTTCATCATACTCGTCGTCTTCTTCATTATCATGTCCCTGCTGGACAAGAAGTACGTTTCTTGCGAGCTGCCTGAGCAGAAGGACCGCGAGGCTATGGTGAAGTGGGCCAGGATACTTGGCGGAGCCGGTGCATTTTTCATCCTCGTTGCGGCTGTCGTGGTCATCTGGGGAGCCTGTCTTCCTGAATCTGCGACTCCGGAGAATCATTTCATCGCTTATCTGAACGATATAGGTTTCCAGGCCTTCTTCTTCTTCGGAGCCCTCGT
>SFJB01000077.1 GCA_004555145.1 Bacteroidales bacterium
GCTTGTTCCGAGATATATGTTGTTCTGTGCATACTTGAGAAAGCGTTTCAACCCGATCACTCCTTCTGCCTGCGTCCTACGCTCGTCAATCTCCTCGGGCCTCAGTGTAGAAAAGACCTTCATCTCGTAACGGGCGCGGCTGATGGCGACGTTGAGGCGCCTCTCGCCTCCGGCCTTGTTCAGCGGTCCGAAGTTCATGTATACATGGCCGTCTCGATCCGGGCCGTAGCCGATGCTGAACAGGATTATATCCCTTTCGTCGCCTTGTACGTTCTCAAGGTTCTTGATGAAGATGGGCTCGGAGGACTCGCGGTTCCTTACTTCCAACTCGGGCCGATCGGCAATCTTCTGCTCGAAGAGGTCCTCTATCAGATTACTCTGCGGCTTGGAGAAAGCCACAATGCCTATGCTTCGTTCGGGCTGCCTCTCCATGCACTCGATGGCCTCCTTGACGATAGCCTCCGCCTCGGCCTGGTTGGTCCTTGTCCTGCCATAGTCGTAATAGCCATCGACATGCTGCCATGTCACGTGCGAGACCATGTCGTCGGCGGACGGGAACGTGACCAGGCGTCCTTCGTAGAAGTTCTGGTTACTGAAGGCAATGAGACTCTCATGCTTGGAACGGTAATGCCATCTCAGGTATCGGGTAGGCATGGACAGGGAGATGCAATCGTCCAGGATGCTCTCCAGGTCATCGATGTCGGCGTCATCCTCATCGGTAACGTTCGCCGTAAAGAAACTGGTAGGCGGCATTTGTTTCGGGTCACCTACGATGATGGCCGACTTGCCTCTGCAGATTGCACCCACGGCTTCGCCGGTCGGGATTTGGCTGGCCTCGTCAAACACCACCAGGTCGTATTTCGGGCCGTCGATATCGATGTACTGGGCCACACTCAGCGGGCTCATCAGCATGACCGGGCACAGGCGAGGCAGGACCGTGGGCATCTGATCGATGATGTTCCTGATAGTAGTCCCCTTGCCCTTGCTGGCGATGCGCTTACGGAGAAGGGTGAGTTCGCCGCTCAGTTGCGGGTCTCTTGTATCGGTAGGAATACGGGCAGACAAACGCGCCACCAGTTCCTGCCGTGTGAGCTGCTGGAATTCGCAGGTCAGACGGCGGTACTTGTCTATGACCAGCGAGAAGGACATACCGTTGAACTGGCTCAGGGAAGGGTCGCGCTGAATGACATCCATCGCCATCTGTCTGTAGCAGGCGGCGCGAAAGCTGTCGCAGATGTCTTCCGTTGCGACGCCGTCTTTATGTCTCATGATTGCCTCCTTCAATCCGACTGCCTCTAGGGAGGAAATGATTCCCGCATATTTTTCCCAGTCTGGGAACAGATCCATCGAGCCTATCCATCTCTCGGACGCTTCCTTCAGTGCATCAATGTCTTCCAACAGTGAATCGCTGACGGAGGCAAATGCGCTGAATTTCTTCCATTTATAGTCGGCCTCAATGTACTGCCTAACGGTCTTGTTGACGAACTTCATGGCCTTCCCGCGTTCAATCTGCCGGGCTATTCCCTCGATAATCTGCGGTAGCTGCGGGATCATGCTCTCCAATGTATCCCCCATTACGACATATGAAGTCTTTTGCGGACGCCTCGGCTTGGGCAAGAGTCCGTAAAAAGGGTGCTCCCTAGGTTCCATTCCGAGAATGACCCTTCCGGAGTCCAGTGACTTGATGGTGTCGCAGAAGGCTTCGAGATCCTCTTGTTTCATACCCTTGGTGAACTCTTCCGGTATGGACAGGGGCGTGGCGTTAAGGGACAGGTAACGGTTGATGCAATCGTGAAGCGACAGTCCTGACGCTTGCTTGCGGTGGATGGACTCCATTACACCGTCGATTTGAAGGCGCAGGGAATAGAGGGCGTCGGCGGTGCGTTGGAACTCCTCGGGCCGTTTCTTTCCCGCAGCGTCCAAGGCGTCCTGCATTTGTTGCAGGAACTGCTGCTTGTCCATCTTGTTGGAATGCAACTGAAGACAGAACGGTGCAAGGCCTATCGTCGCCAGGCGAGACTGGACCACCTCGAGGGCGGCCTTCTTCTCAGCCACGAATAGTACCCGCTTGCCGTGGTATATCGCGTTGGCGATGACATTGGTGATAGTTTGGCTCTTCCCTGTGCCTGGAGGACCGAAGAGAATGAACGAGCGCCCGAGGTCCGACTCGGCCAGCGCCTCGAGCTGTGACGAGTCGGCATCCAACGGCACGGCCATCTGGTCGGGGCGCATAGAAATATCCATCCGACGTGCATCGGCCGCCTCTCCTTCCTCCGGTATTAGAAGACGGCCGGCGACAAGGGATTGGATAAGTTGGCTGTGAAGAACCGACTCGCTGTTGGCGTGGATGTCGTTCCACATGACGAACTTGGAGAAGGAGAAGATACCGAGGACTGAATCCTCCCTGACCGTCCATCCCGTTTGCTCGCTTATGGCGTGGCGGAAAATGTGAAGGACCAGGTCGACGTCCACGCCTTGAGCATCCTGCGGGAGAGGGGACACCCCCTCCACCTTCATGGAGAACTGATGCTTGAGCAGTTCCATCAAGGTCATGTTGAGAATCACCTCTTCATCCCGCTTGCGGATGACGAAGGCTCCTTTCTTCAAGGGAACTATGTTTACTGGAACGAGCAGGATAGGGGCCTCGTACATGCGGCCACCGGTGGTTTCGTTCCAGACAAGGGTTCCCAAGGTGAGAAAGAGAGGATTTACGCCACTTTCCTCCAAATTGCTGCGTGTTGCGCGGTAGATCCCCTTTAGTTCCTTCTGCTCCAGGATGAACTCCTTCCCGGAGTGAAGATCGTCCTCCAAGGCTCCGATGTCATCGTGCACGTAGGTGATGGCATTCTTGCCGAGCCGCATGTTGAGGAGGTTGTTGCGTAAACTCAAATCAAGCAGTTTGCGCTCCCACAGACGCAACTTGACAAGGGCCTCGCCCGAAACTTCGGGCGTTTCCGAGCGGATAATCCGCTCGACTTCGGAAAAAGTCTCATTTAAAGACCCGAAGAGTGATGACAGGCGAGCCTGGCTGGATGAAGAAAGGTCCAGGTTCTTAATCTCGCGCTCTAAAACGGAAGTTTGCTTATGGAAAGCGTCCAGTGATTGTCTAATTGCCACAGATGAAATATACGTGATTATTACTTTGTCTGTATAGCATCAATCAAACAACCTTTCTGATTCACCCTGGCCTGGATGCGGGAACTGATAGAACCGCTTGAGTGGTCGTAATTGTAGAGGTAGCCTTTCTCTGGGTTGCCGTTGATGTCGATTGTCTCATAGCTCTCCACGCTATGCAGTTCGCGAGGCTCCACGCCAAGCTTGTTGTAAAGGTTACGCGTAATGGTTTCGTGGATGGCCCTGAGGTTGGAGTCCACCAGCCCCCTAACCTCTTCGAGGAAGGACATAGTGCCACTAGTCTGCTTTTGGGCCACCATCACCACAGTGCGTTTCATTCTACGGAATGGAATCGGTCTATGCTTGGAGCCGTCGTCTTCCTGTATTCCGGCAATGGCTTCCTCGTCCGGCATGGTGCGGAGCTTGGGGTTGCCGTATAAATTGAACATCAGCATAGTGCCGAGGATGTACTCATCCTCTTCCACCATACGGCTGCTATTGTAATAATCACACTTAGCCTTGAGGAATGCCTCGCCGGCATTCAGTTTGCCAAGGCATTCATATTCGGAGAACCGTGCCATGAACGTTTCGCTGTATGCTGCCGGCTGAATACGCCAGGTGCCGTCGTGCTGGAAATGGCCGCATTTACCGAGTGCCGGAACACAGGAACCGCAATAAAGGAGAATTCCATGGCTGTATATAGCACTCAAGAGCATGCTCTGCTCACGGGTATACTTGATGTACCTGCCTCCCCAGCACGCCACGGTATTGAACACCTTCGCGCTGGTGCGATTTAGCATATCTATGCTGAAAGCAAGACCTGTGCTGTAGAAACCTGAGTGGTTCGGGTCACATGAGCCATGGAGGTTGAAAACCAGCATATCTGCTTCGGAAAGCTTATTGAAATACTGATCTTTCAGATTCTCATCCATGTCTTTCATTATATTCGGAGACAGGAACATATTGTCCAGCACGACGTCCTCTTCGTTATCCATATGCTCGGTAGGAAGGTTGCGGGACATCTCGCGGCTGGCAGGAATCCAGTCGGAGTTTGAGGTCATAACAGCGCGGCCTATCCTTATGCCGTCACTCTCCGCCATCTCGATGCAGGAATCCAGATAATCTCCGAGGTCGCTTTCCGGGGAGGTTTCAAGGGATCCCGTCTCAAGGGGCAGCCTGGCAACGTTGCAGCGCGCGCGGCGGAAATCTAGGAAGTCCAGTGATAACTGGCCGAAGAAGCAGTAGAAGATATCAGCATACACGTGGTCCTCATAGTCATTCTCATCCCACTCCGTGTTCCCGTTACAGGGATTGGCTACAGCGGGTTGGGGGATGACATCGTTGCCTCCGATAATGAACAACGAAAGATGCGGGCCGGCTTGGATGCTATTCTCATCCATAAAATTCTCCAGCGACTCGCTATAGTCCATCCAGGATGCTCCGTCCATTCCAGTCTCATACTCTGCCATATCCAGCAGATGCCAGGTTATGCCCTGCTCCTCCGATTTATCTATGAATCGAATCAGAATATCTTCAATCTCCCCGCTGTCGACATCATACTTTTCTGCGAGCAGCACGGTGTCGGTCCACAGTATGCCTTCGTTCTCGTCGCTGTCATTCCAACCGGCGGGCACACTGTCGCCAGCAGCCAAAGCCTGTGATGAATCATCCTGCTCATCTGCGTTAAAATTATATCCGCAGTTGGGGCAGAAGTTGGCATCCGCTTCCATTTGCGTTCCGCATTCCGGACAAAACTTAATTTCTCCAGGAGCTTCAGGGTTGTTGTCTCTGTTCGAAGATTGTTCCCCCGTACCAAACCTTGACAGATGCCTGTCAAGGCTCGATTGTAAATCGTTCAAATACTCATCAATATTCATAGTAGTTGGATGTCGTAGTCAATATCACATCCTGTTACCGCACTCGGGGCAGAAAGCATCACCTTCGGGCACCACCGCGCCACAAGCGGGGCAATGACGTCCCTTGTGCGCTGAAGGCTGCTGAGGTTGGGGGGCTGCAGACTGAGGCCCCATTGCATCTGCCTGATGAGCTATGGTAGTATACCTTAGCGACTGGTCCAACGTGTGATCCATGCGATCCTGCTGTCGGCGCGCATCTTCCTTGTATTCATCGGCCCGAAGCTGCTGTGCGGCCAGCTGAGCTCCACCGACGCCCATCATTCCCTGTTGCATCATCTCGGCAATCTTGAGCATGGTCTCCTGGCTCTGGTTACCCTGTTGCTGCTGCATCTGAATCATCTTCTCGTACAATTCCTTTTGCACCTGTGCTTCTCCATCCTTGCTATAGGCATTTGCCATAGCAACCTGTGCATCCTTGTCAAGATGGGATAACTGGGCAGCACGGATCTGCTCGGCGGTCATATTAGCATAATTGAGTTCGACGTCAGTATCCATCTTGTGGATTGACTCTGCAGAGCGATTCACCTCTTGAAGTTCGCGCAAATCATCTTCATCCATTTGACGCATCATTTCTATCGCACCTTTTTGCTTACGCTCAAGAATCTCAATATCATCGAACTTGTCCTGGCGAGCCAAATCGTGTTCGCGCACACGCTGCTGCCACTCGGCTTCACGACGACGTTCCTCCTGCTGCCAGTCGAAGTCTGTTTCACGGATGCGTTTCTGCCAAGCGTATTCATCCTCCTGCTGAGTGCGGGTCCAGTTGCGGTTGTATTCCTGCTCCTCGTGCATCCACTCACGTTCACGCTGCTCGTCCTCGATACCCCAGTCGCGACGGCGCTGGAGGTCTTCGCGCTCCCAGTCGTGGTCCTGCTTCTGGTCATCCAGGGCCCACTGGGCCTTGAGGCGGGCGTCATCCACGCTCTGCTGGTGCTGGATGCGCATAATCTCAGTTACGGAGTCGCGATCAATCTTATTCTGTGCCAGGGCGTCCTCAAGCGCTGCCATCTCGTCCTCCTTGACCAGGCGACTTTTCTTGAGGTCCAGCAGGGCCTCATACTCTTCCTCCTGGCTTTTCGCCTCGCGGAGACGCTTCTGGGCATTGAGCATGAGCACGAACTGCTCCATCTCATCATCGTGAAGGAGCTGGTCGCGGTTGATCTGCTGGAGGGCATAGCGGAGTTCCTCTTCGCTGGTGGCCTTGTCTATTTCCTGTTTGTTGGTCTCAGCTGCAAGCCGGTTGCGGAACTCTCCGGTGCGCTGAAGATATCCCAGCTCTTTTTCGGAGCAATAAAGTTCGCGTTCGACAGCGCGGAAGCGCTCAAAGTCTGAGGAACGGTCGGTTATCTGGAGAACGCGGGTGCATTGGATCCCCTGGAGCTGCTGGTTGATGGCTTGCTGGATGCGGTTGCCAAGGTTGGCCACTACGGGCTCAGGAAGACCATCCTGCTGGTAGTCGAGGTTGCGCAGCATCTGGTTGACGGCGTTCTGAACGGGCATCATGCACATCTGCTGGATTTGGTTAGTGGTGACGCTGGACTGGTCCGCCAAGTAATTGCGGAGAAAGTCATTGATATTCATCACCTGCATCTGGAGCGACACGCCTATCTCGACATCAACGAACTTTGTGGGAACAGTAAAGGGGACGTAATCGATGCCGCCGTCGTTGTTCTTGTTGCCGCCGAAAGTAAGGTTGAGTACCCGGTCGCTAACGAGGTAAGCGCGGATGAGTTTAACCTGTGTTTTTGCTTTTAGTATCTTGTCCACCTTCTGCTGGCGGGCCTGGCGCTTCTGCTCAGTTTCTCCCTTCTTGACTCCAAAGAAGAAACGGCGAACAGTGTCGAGCCCTATGCCGATTGAGCCTACGAGGCCACGTTCGGCGAAGGTCTGCTTATCCTTCTGCTCCTGACTCTTCACTTTTCGCTCCGCCTCTTCGCGATCGGCTTTCTTTTCAGCTTCGCTCTTTCTTGGGAAGGTGTAGGCTCCACCAGAAAGCGTGCCGACAAGTTCTCCATCCACGTATACGAGGGCGGTGCAGCCTTCCTGGATGATGACGCCCTTGAGGCCTTCTACCTCGTTGAACTCGGCCTCGGTAACCAGACGTGCAATCTGCCCGGGCTGTATGTTCCAAATAGCGCGGCCGCGTACGACGTCCACCCCGTCGATAGCTTCACGGTTACGGCGGTCACGGGCGCGCTCCGCCTCGTCCTCAGCTGCACGCTGAGCGCGTTCTGCGGCTCGTTGGTCACGCTGAACTTGGGTGATTTGCCCATGATCATCGCGGGCCTGGCGTCGTACCGCCTGCTCCTGCTCACGTGCAATCTCACGGTTGAGATTGCCACCGGTAATAGCATTAGCTACAGCACGCACCCCGTCAGTAAACCAGCCTTTCTGGCCCGGTTGGCCTTGAGGTGTCGATCCAACAGGTGTTCCGCACTTTGTGCAGAACTTCTGTCCCGGCTTGAGCGGAGTTCCGCATTTGGGGCAAACGGGGGATGAGTCGACCTGCTTGGCTACGGGTTGGGGGTTAGCATTGACGGGAGTACCGCACTTCGTGCAGAACTTTTGGCCTTCTTTCAATTCGGCGCCACATTTAGAGCATTTCATGGTGTATGTTTTTTTGATTATTAACTAGTGAAAAAATATGCAAATTAAAAAATGAGAAACCGCGCATGGCTTAGCCTATAACATCTAATCTATGACAGGTCTGATGTGTAAGCCGGTGTACCTATACTTGTTACCCTCATTCACTGAT
>SFJB01000078.1 GCA_004555145.1 Bacteroidales bacterium
GAGGCGTATGAGAGCTCCTTCGTGCGCATCAGCAAGCAGGATGGCACACTGAAAGGCTACCTGCCTGCTCCGGCCGATTTCGAGGTTCCTTTGATGGGCAAGGTGCAGATGCCGAACGGTCAGGAGATGCCCGTGCTCGGCACGACGAGCCGCATCGTGGCGCATCGGGAGGGTGTTTTGTTGAACAATCCGGAGAGCGACACGCTCTGCTTGGCGAAGGGGGATGCGTTGCGTCCCGTATGGGTGACGACTCCTCCGATCCGTACGCAGGGTGAGCCGAAGCGTTACCTGAACGGTTATGTGGAGGCGGGCGGTTATCGCTTCTTCGAGGTGATCTCGCTGGCGAAGGTGCAGCGTCCGCCATTGCCGACGACCTATTTGGCGCAGGAGATCAAGAGCGGCGACGTGATTTGCCCTGTGCTTCAATGGGGAGACTATACGGGCAAGGAGCTCCATCTTTCCCCGATGACGATTTTCCGCTCCCGCAATGCTCGCTTGGGACATCAGGTCTTGCCGCTCGACGAATTGCAAGAGGCATTGGAGACAGGCAAGCTGAAAGGAAACTTGAAAACCCTGGTGGAGCAGATGGGCGAGGAGGAAAACGATCTTCTTTTGCTGATGCGCTTCCAATGAGTAGAGAATAACTAACTTATCAACGAGATGATTCGTTTTTTACTTCAGCGGCCTATTGCGGTATTGATGGCGTTCACCGCTTTTTTCATCATGGGGTTGGCCACCTATTTCACGCTGCCTGTCTCGCTCTTGCCCGACATCGCTATCCCGGAGATCACCGTGCAGGTGACGGGGGCGAACCGTTCGGCTCGGGAGTTGGAGAACACGGTGGTGAAGACCATCCGTCAGCAGCTGATGCAGGTGGCGGGCTTGCGTGACATCCATAGCGAGACGCGTGATGGGGCAGCGATCGTTCGGCTGAGTTTCGACTATGGCACGGACACGGACTTGGCCTTTATCGAGGTGAATGAAAAGATTGACGCGGCCATGAATTACCTGCCGAGGGAGTTGGATCGCCCCCGTGTGGTGAAGGCCAGCGCGACGGATATTCCCGTTTTTTGCTTGAACTTGACCTTGAAGCGGGGAGAGAGCGAGGCGGCCTTCTTGGATCTCTGCCAGCTGGCGGAGCAGGTCATCAAGCGACGGATCGAGCAGTTGCCGGAGGTGGCGATGGTGGACGTGACCGGTTTGGTGGGGCGGCAGGTGCGCATCCTGCCCGATGAGCGGAAGATGGAGATGCTGGGGCTGAGCGTTGCCGATCTGGAGAGTGCCTTGGTGGCCAACAACGTGGATCCGGGTAGTATGGTGGTACGAGATGGCTATTACGAATATCACATCCGCTTCTCCTCCCTGCTGCGCACGCCGGAGGATGTGGAGGCGATCTACCTGCGACAGGGCAATCGACTCTTGCAGCTCAAGGACCTGGCGAAGGTGGAGGTGGTGCCTGAACGGGAGACGGGGCTCTCCCTGACGAAGGGAAAGCGGGCGGTGACGTTGGCCATCATCAAGCAGGCGGACGAGAACATGGAGCGGATGGAGGAGGCACTGGGGGAGGTGGTCGCCTATTTCCGACAGATCAATCCCGACATTGATTTCACGATCACCCGTGACCAGACGGAGCTGTTGAACTATACGATCTCGAACTTGAAGCAAAACCTCTCGCTGGGCTTCCTGTTCATCTGCGTGGTGGCGTTGCTTTTCCTGGGTGACGTGAAGAGCCCGGTGGTGATCGGGCTGAGCATGGTGGTCAGCCTCGTGACCAGTTTCCTCTTCTTCTACCTGTTTCACCTGTCGCTCAACATCATCTCGCTCTCCGGCCTGATCTTGGCGTTGGGTATGATGATCGACAGCGCGATCATCGTGACGGAGAATATCGCCCAATACCGGGCGAGGGGGATGGGCATCGCTGAGGCGTGCGACCGAGGTACGTCGGAGGTGATCACCCCTATGCTGAGCTCCACCTTCACCACGATCGCCGTCTTCGTGCCGTTGGTCTTCCTGAGTGGGATCGCCGGGGCGATCTTCTACGACCAAGCCTTTGCCGTGACGGTAGGGCTATTGACCTCCTACTTGACCGGTATCCTGCTGCTTCCTGTACTTTACCAATGGATCTACAGTTTGCCCGACCTTCGTTGGCGGGCGTTGTCCAACCGTTTCCATAACCCCATTCAAGCGCATACGTTGGATCGGTTCTACGATGCTGGGGTGGATTGGGTCTTTGCCCATCCGAAGGGTTGCCTCTGTGGTGTGGCGGTGACCCTGCCGTTGTGCGCCTTGCTGTTCTACGTGATCCCTAAAAGTCGGATGCCGGAGATTGACCAGCGGGAGCTGTTGGTACGGGTGGAGTGGAACGAGCCGATCCATGTGGAGGAGAACCGGGATCGGGTGCTTGCGCTGTTCGCCGAGGCGGATCGGCTGGGGGCGTTGCATACTGCCTATATCGGTCAACAGCAATTCCTCTTGAACCGCGATCGGGAGTTGGCGGTATCGGAGGCGGAACTCTATTTCAAGACGGCTCGTCCAGACGAGGTAGCTCCCTTGCAGGCAGCGGTGGAGCGATGGTTGCGCACGCACTATCCGCAAGCGGTCTTTACGTTTGCTCCTCCGGAGACCGTTTTCGAGAAGCTGTTCGAGACCGGGGAGGCGGATGTGGTGGCGGAGTTTTATGCCCGCAACAAGCAGCAGGCTCCGGAGGCGAACCGGTTGCAAGCATTCGCTCAGACCTTGGAGGAGCGGACGGGCCTGTCCCCTACGGGCGTGGCGTTCGAGGGGCAGTTGAACCTGTCTATCGACCATACACGGCTCTTGCTCTATCGGGTGGACGAGGCGGAGCTCTATCGGACCCTGCGCACGGCTTTCAAGGAGAACGAGGTGGCCACGTTGCGCTCCTATCAGCAATATTTGCCCATCCACCTATCGGGTGAGGAGCGCACCGTGGAGGAGATCTTGAGTCGGACGTTGGTGCGCACGTTGCCCGATGAGGCAGGTCAGAGTCGGCAGGTGCCGTTGCGTGCGTTGGTCAAGGTGGTGCCCGGCGAGGATTTGAAGACCTTGACCGCCGGTAAGCAGGGGGAATACATCCCTTTCAGCTTCTATGGCGTGCGTGATGCGGAGACCCTGATGCGTCAGGTGCGGGAGGTGGTGAACGCCTCGGCCGCACAGGAGTGGGAGGTGGATTTCTCGGGCAGTCTCTTTGCCAATCGGCAGATGTTGAACGAGCTGGTGGTTATCCTGTTCCTCTCGATCCTGTTGATGTATTTCATCTTGGCGGCACAGTTCGAGAGTTTCAAGCAGCCGCTGATTGTTCTGGTTGAGATTCCGATTGATGTGGCGGCGGCCCTGCTGGTGTTGTGGCTGTGTGGCCACTCGCTCAACCTGATGAGTGCGATCGGTATTGTGGTGACTTGTGGTATCATCATCAACGACTCCATCTTGAAGATTGATGTGATCAACACCTTGCGACAGGGAGGCACTCCCATGATGGAAGCGATCCATGAGGCGGGTCGGCGTCGGCTACGCCCCATCATCATGACCTCGCTCACCACGATTTTCGGCATGGTGCCACTGCTTTTCTCGTTTGATATGGGGAGTGAGTTGCAGAAGCCGTTAGCTATTGCCATGATCTCGGCGATGTTGATCGGTACGTTGGTCAGTCTGTTTATTATCCCGTTAGTCTATAAGTATGGCTCCTAAATCTTCCATTTCTGCATTCACCCTGGTTGTCGCGTTCTTTTGCGTGGCATTGGTTGGTTTGGCGCTCGTGCCTTTGTTGCCGGTCAAGCTCTCTCCCTCACGCACCCTGCCGAAGCTGTCGGTCTCCTATCAAATGCCGGGCAATTCCTCCCGTGTGATCGAGATGGAGGTTACCTCTCGGTTGGAGGCGATGTTCGCACGGGTGAAGGGAATCAAGGAGATTACCTCCACCTCTGGCAACGGTTGGGGGCGCATCACCTTGGAGTTGGACAAGCATACGCCGGTAGATGCCGCCCGTTTTGAGGTCTCTACGATCATCCGACAAACGTGGCCGGAGTTGCCCGCCTCGTTGAGCTATCCACTCTTGCAAATGAGTCGGCCGGACGACAAGGAGGAGCGACCTTTCATGAGCTATACGCTCAATGCCGCTGCTGCGCCTCTCTTGATCCAACGCTTTGCGGAGGAGCAGATCAAGCCTCGCTTGAGTCGTTT
The DNA here is from genome assembly GCA_004555145.1 of Bacteroidales bacterium. Next base: position 4,198 of record SFJB01000078.1, read on the forward strand.
GGCGGGGATTTATCGGATCGACGTGACCGGGGCAACCCCTATGGAGTGGCAGCTGATCTACGACAGTCAACAATTGACCGAATTAGGCATCACCTTGACAGCTATTGAGGAGGCGATCGGTCGGCACTACCAAGAGGAGTTCTTGGGGCTGGCTCATCAACAAGATGCGACCGGGGAGAAGCGGTGGATCCGGTTGGCTTTGAGGAATGACCGACAAACGGCAGGCTTTGATACGGAGGCGATCCTGCTGCGCGGCAAGGAGGGGCAGCTGATCCACCTGAGCCAGTTGGTGCAGGTGAAGCATCAGGAGGAGGCACCCCAGTCCTACTACCGCATCAACGGGCTCAACTCGATCTACCTTTCCCTGCAAGCGGAGGAGACCGCCAATCAGTTGCGCCTCGCCAAGCAGGTGAAGGAGGAGATGGCGCAGATCCGTGCGCTCCTCCCATCCGGCTACGAAATGCATGTGAGCTATGATGCGACGGAATACATTGAAGAGGAATTGCATAAGATCTATGTCCGTACCGGTTTGACGTTGCTCATCTTGTTGCTCTTTGTTTGGTTGATTACCCGTGAGAAGCGTTATTTGGCCTTGATTGTCGTAAGCCTTGCCGTGAACCTTTGTGTGGCGGTCATCTTCTACTACCTGTTAGGATTGGAGATGCAGCTCTACTCGTTGGCAGGTATCACGATCTCGCTCAGTTTGGTGATCGACAATACCATCGTGATGACCGACCACATCCGCCGACATCAGAACAAGGAGGCTTTCCTTTCGATCCTTGCCGCTACCTTGACGACGATGGGTGCCTTGGTGATTGTCTTTTTCCTCGATGAGGAGATTCGCTTGAATCTGCAAGACTTTGCCGCCGTGGTGATCATCAACTTGGCGGTCTCGTTGCTGACCGCGCTCTTCTTGGTGCCAGCGTTGATCGAGAAGATGGGGTTGGCCTGCTCATCGGCTACGCCTTCCTTGCGAGGTAAGCATGGACAGGCTTGGCAGCTGTGTGGGGCATTGGCTTTTCAGCGCTATTACCAAGGGCAGATTCGCTTCTTAGGGCGTTGGAAGAAGACGGCTTGCCTGTTGTTGCTTTTGGTTTTCGGTCTGCCTGTGTTCCTGTTGCCGGAAAAGATCGAGCTGGCCCCGAAAGATCCGAAGCAGACGTTGACAGCAAGGGATTCGCTATGGATCAACACCTATAATCAGTGGGTGGCGACCGATACGTGGAAAGAGACCGTAAAACCGATCTTGGACAGGAGTCTGGGCGGCACGTTGCGCCTTTTCGTGGAGAAGGTATATGCGGGCAGCTATTTCACCCGCAACGAGGAGACCGTCTTGCAGATCTCCGCCTCCATGCCCAATGGGACGACCTTGGAACAGATGAATCACCTCATCAGCCGGATGGAGGCTTTTCTCAGTGGGTTCAAGGAGATCCGCCAATTCCAGACACACATCTACAACGCTCGGCAAGCCGGTATTCAGGTCTATTTCACCCGGGAGAGCGCACGCAATGGTTTCCCCTACACGTTGAAGAGTCGGGTGATCTCGAAAGCCTTGGAGTTGGGCGGTGGCAGTTGGAATGTCAGCGGCTTGGCGGATCAGGGATTCAGCAATGATGTGCGGGAGAGTGCGGGCTCCTACCGAATAGATATGTATGGCTACAACTACGACGAACTGTATGGTTGGGCAGAGCGGCTGCGGGAGCGGTTGCTGACCTACCGACGCATCAAGGAGGTTACGATCAGCTCCCAGTATTCCTGGTGGAAAGAGGACTATCAGGAGTTTCATTTCCAACTCAATAAGGCACGTTTGGCGCAGGAAGGGCTCTCGGCCAACCAACTTTTTGATGCTTTGCTTCCGGTATTTGGTAAGGATCTACCTGCCGGGGAGCTCTTGGCGGAGAGTGGTACGGAGCGCATCCGGCTGACTTCCCGCCAATCAAGGGAATATGATAGTTGGAGTTTGCGCCATGTCCCACTCGCCTTAGGGGAGGTGCATTATAAACTGTCTGATCTGGCGCAGGTCGAGAAGGGGCAGACTCCGCAAGAGATTGCCAAGGTAAACCAGCAATATCGCCTTTGCTTGCAATATGAGTATGTGGGGGCGACTTCGCAAGGAAACAAGATCCAAGAGCGGGAGATCAAAGTATTCAATCGACTGATGCCGATGGGCTATACCGTCCAGGTGGAGCGCAGCTATTGGAGCTGGGCTGAGAGCGACAACAGCCAGTATCTGCTGTTGGGACTGATCATTGTCATCATTTTCTTCACGACAAGCATCCTGTTCAACTCCTTGAAACAGCCGTTGGCGGTCATCTTCGTGATCCCTATTTCCTACATCGGGGTCTTCTTGACCTTCTACCTTTTCCGGTTGAACTTCGATCAAGGTGGTTTTGCCTCTTTCGTGTTGCTCTGTGGCATCACGGTGAATGCCAGCATCTATATCCTGAATGAATACAATCAGTTGCGTCGGCGTTTTCCGGTGCTCACCCCGTTGCGAGCCTACCTGAAGGCTTGGCAGGCGAAGATCACTCCCATCTTGCTGACCATACTCTCCACTATCCTGGGCTTCGTTCCCTTCCTGTTGGGGACAGAAAAGGAGGCCTTTTGGTTCCCGCTTGCTGCGGGCACGATTGGTGGTCTGATCCTGTCGTTGCTCGGTATTTTCGTCTATCTCCCCCTCTTTGCCTTGCGGGGTACGGGAGAGATGTCTGCTATTGATAGATTCAAAAATCTATATACCTTTGTGCCCATATATAAATGATTTGCCATGAAAGTATTTTTCTATACATTCCTTTTCGTCTTTCGTTGCGCCCTTGCCGGTCAAGCGTTCATAGCGGGCAATGTGTGCGTTGACTCGGGCGACAAGCTCCGCAGGGTCAAAGGGCTTTGAAATATAATCGTCCGCACCAAGCCCCAAGCCGCGTATTTTGTCAACCGATTCCTGCTTCGCCGTAACCATAAGCACGGGAATATCAAGATTTTTTCTGATTTCACGGCAAACCTCATAGCCGTTTTTTTTCGGGAGCATTATATCGAGCAGTATCAGGCTGAAATTGCCGCTCAGAGCAAGCTCTGCTGCCCGTTCTCCGTTATCGGCGACTACCGTTTCATAGCCGTAAATTTCAAGGTAATCCCTTTCAAGCTCGGCGATTGCGCTGTCATCCTCGGCAATCAGAATTCGTTTTGTCATTTAGGCTCCCTTCTTTCGATAGGCAGTGTTATTTCGATTGCAAGCCCGCTGTTGCTTGAAGCGGAAATTGTGCCGCCGTGAAGCTCAACAATTCGTTTGGAGATGGCAAGCCCCAGACCGCTTCCGATTTTTTTGCCCTGTGTGCGGCTTTCATCTCCGCGGTAAAAGCTGTCGAAAAGCTTCGGAAGCTGCTCGCTGCTGACGCCCACGCCGTTATCCTTTATATAAATGACTGCGCGGTAACGCCTTGCATAAAGCCTTACGGCTATTTTCAGACCCTCGGCAGGGTTATATTTTTTGCTGTTTTCGATG
>SFJB01000079.1 GCA_004555145.1 Bacteroidales bacterium
AGAGAGGTGAAATCCTCGATGACGACACCATCGATGCAATACTCCAGGCAGACGAGAAAACAATCCTTCTCCAGAAGGATGAGGCAAACTCAAACGAGTATGCCATCATTTTCAACACCCTTCAGAAGGACCCTACAAATACAGAGATTGAGGCAGTCAACTACATCTACAAACAGCTCAGAAACTCAGAACCGCCTGATGAGAGCACTGCAAGGGATGTTATCGACAAGCTCTTCTTCTCCGAAAAGAGATATGACCTTGGCAACGTCGGCCGCTACCGTCTGAACAAGAAGCTCAATCTTGCGATTGATCCTCAGACGCGCGTGCTGACCAACACTGATATCATCGAGATCATCAAGTATCTCATCGAACTCATCAACTCCAAGGCTACGGTCGATGATATCGACCACCTTTCCAACCGTCGCGTACGCACTGTCGGTGAGCAGCTCGCCAACCAGTTCAGCGTCGGTTTGAGCCGTATGGCCCGCACCATCAGGGAAAGGATGAACGTCCGCGACAGCGAGCAGTTCAACCCTATCGACCTGATCAATGCGAAGACGCTCTCTTCCGTGATCAATTCATTCTTCGGAACGAGCCAGCTTTCGCAGTTCATGGACCAGACCAACCCTCTCGCAGAAATCACCCACAAGAGGCGTCTTTCAGCCCTCGGTCCGGGAGGTTTGAGCAGGGACAGGGCAGGATTCGAGGTTCGAGACGTGCACTACACCCATTACGGACGCCTCTGCCCTATCGAGTCTCCGGAAGGTCCTAACATCGGACTTATTTCATCCCTTTGCGTATATGCACGCATTGATGACCTCGGTTTCATCGAGACCCCTTATCGCGACGTGAAGAACGGCAAGGTGGATCTCAGCGATGCCGGATGCCATTATATGAGCGCCGAGGAGGAAGAGAACAAGCTCGTTTCCCTCGCTAACGTGAAGATGGACAAGGATGGCAACATACTCGAAGACCGCATACAGTGCCGTCTCGAGGCAGACTTCCCTGTCGTTACCAAGGAACAGGTGGATTATATGGACGTAGCTCCTAACCAGATGGCTTCAGTGGCTGCTTCCTGCATTCCTTTCCTTGAGCACGACGATGCCCACCGTGCATTGATGGGCGCGAACATGATGCGTCAGGCCGTTCCTCTCCTGAGGCCGGAGTCCCCTATCGTGGGCACCGGACTTGAGGAAAGAGCCTGCATCGACTCGCGTACCCAGGTGATCGCAGAGCGCGCCGGTGAAGTAACCTATGTCGACGCCAACGAGATCCGTGTCAAGTACGACCAAAGCGAAGATGAGAGGTTCGTAAGCTTCTCCCCTGAGGAGACCACATACAAGCTTCCTATCTACCGCAGAACCAACCAGAGCACGACCATCACCCTCAAGCCTATTGTCAGAAAGGGCGAAAGGATTGAAGCAGGTCAGGTGCTTACCGAAGGCTACGCCACCCAGAACGGAGAGCTCGCACTCGGAAGGAACCTCAAGGTTGCGTTCATGCCTTGGAAGGGCTACAACTATGAGGACGCCATCGTGCTCTCCGAGGAGATGGTCAAGTGGGACGTACTCACCTCCGTTCACGTAGACGAGTACCTTACGGAAGTACGCGACACCAAGAGAGGTATGGAGGAACTCACTTCCGACATCCCTAACGTGAGCGAAGATGCCACCAAGAACCTGGGAGAGGACGGTATTGTACGTGTCGGCGCAAGAATTGAGCCGGGCGACATTATGATAGGTAAGATCACCCCTAAGGGCGAGAGCGACCCGTCCCCTGAGGAGAAACTTCTCAAGGCCATCTTCGGCGACAAGGCCGGTGACGTGAAGGATGCTTCCCTGAAGGCAAATCCTTCCCTCAGCGGTACCGTCATCAAGACTGCCCTCTACACCAAGCTTGCCAAGGAAGGCAGCAAGAGAGGCGCAGCCAAGGCAGAGCAGAAGACCAGACTCGATATGCGTCAGGCAGATTACGAGCGCAAGGCCGAGAGGCTCTACTCCGACTTCATCCAGAAGCTGATCATCCTCACCAAGAACAAGAAGAGCGCCGGCATCACCGACCTCTACGGAGTCGAAATTCTCGAGAAGGACAAGAAGATTACACCTGAACTTCTCAAGAGCATCGACTATACCAATATCAACTCCAACAAATGGACCACGGAGAAGGAGGCTAACACCCTCATCCGCGAGCTCATCAACAACTATTGCATCGCCCTCAAGAGCGAGCAGGCAATCTGCAAGCGCGAGATGGACAAGATCAAGGTTGGCGACGAGCTTCCTAACGGAGTAATGCAGATAGCCAAGGTGTACATTGCGAAGAAGCGCAAGATCACTGTCGGCGACAAGATGGCAGGACGCCACGGCAACAAGGGTATTGTGGCAAAGATAGTGCGTCAGGAAGACATGCCGTTCCTTGAGGACGGATCTCCTGTGGATATCGTGCTCAACCCTCTCGGCGTGCCTTCACGTATGAACCTCGGCCAGATCTACGAGACAGTACTCGGATGGGCCGGTGAGAAACTGGGTGTGAAATTCAGTACCCCTATCTTCGACGGTGCAAGCATAGATGAGATTTGCGACTATACCGAGAAGGCAGGTGTTCCGAAGTTCGGTAAGACCAGACTCCGTGACGGCGGCACCGGAGATTATTTCGACCAGCCTGCGACCGTGGGTGTGATCTATATGATCAAGCTCGGCCATATGGTTGACGATAAGATGCACGCACGTTCCATCGGTCCTTACTCTCTCATCACCCAGCAGCCTCTCGGAGGTAAGTCTCAGTTCGGTGGTCAGAGATTCGGAGAAATGGAAGTCTGGGCCCTCGAGGCATTCGGTGCTGCAAACGCACTCCAGGAAATCCTTACTGTCAAGTCTGACGATGTTGTCGGCAGGGCAAAGACCTACGAGGCCATAGTGAAGGGCGACCCTATTCCGCCTGCAGGAATTCCGGAATCACTCAACGTGCTTCTCCACGAACTCCGCGGACTGGGTCTCAAGGTTACATTGGAATAATTGTTTGAACGTATAGTATAATATGCCTGCTTTCAATAATAAAGACAATAAGATCAAGAGCAATTTCCAGACTATAAGCATTGCTCTCGCGTCTCCGGAGGACATCACCGCGCGTTCGTGCGGCGAGGTCCTCAAGCCGGAAACCGTCAACTACAGGACATACAAGCCTGAAAGGGAAGGTCTGTTCTGCGAGATGATTTTCGGACCTACGAAGGACTACGAGTGCTATTGCGGAAAGTACAAGAGAATACGCTATCGCGGTATCACCTGCGACAGGTGCAAGGTCGAGGTAACCGAGAAGAAGGTTCGCCGCGAGAGGATGGGCCACATCGAGCTCACCGTACCTGTTGCGCATATCTGGTACTTCAAGTCCGCTCCGAACAAGATTTCCGCTTTGCTCGGACTGCCGGCAAAGAAGCTGGAGTCCGTGATTTACTACGAGAAATACATCGTGGTAAAGCCTGGTGCCAGCGAGCTCGAAAAGATGGCTCTCCTCTCTGAGGATGAGTATCTCGACGCTCTCGCACGCATTCCTGGCAACCAGAACCTTCCAAACTCCGACCCTGACAAGTTCATCGCCAAGATGGGCGCCGAGGGCATCTACGACCTCCTCAAGGAGATTGACGTAGAGGAACTTGGAAAGGAACTCCGCCAGAGGATGCTCACCGAGACTTCCCAGCAGCGCAAGGCTGACATTCTCAAGAGGCTTCAGGTAGTCAAGTGGTTCCAGGAGTCTAAGGGCATCAACCGCCCTGAATGGATGATTATGAAGGTCATCCCTGTGATTCCGCCTGACCTCCGCCCTCTCGTTCCTCTCGACGGCGGCCGTTTTGCCACCTCTGACCTCAACGATCTTTACCGCAGGGTCATCATCCGCAACAACCGTCTCAAGAGACTCATAGAGATAAAGGCTCCGGAAGTCATACTCCGCAACGAGAAACGTATGCTCCAGGAAGCTGTAGATTCACTCTTCGACAACTCGAAGAAGTCTTCAGCAGTCAAGAGCGAGTCCAACAGGGCGCTCAAATCCCTCTCCGACTCCCTCAAGGGCAAGCAGGGCCGCTTCCGTCAGAACCTCCTCGGTAAGCGTGTCGACTACTCTGCACGTTCAGTTATCGTTGTAGGTCCTGAGCTCAATATGCACGAGTGCGGTCTTCCTAAGTTCATGGCGGCAGAGCTTTACAAGCCATTCATTATCCGCAAGCTCATCGAGCGCGGTATTGTGAAGACCGTGAAGTCAGCCAAGAAGATCGTTGACCGCAAGGATCCGGTAATTTGGGACATTCTCGAGAACGTGATGAAGGGTCATCCTGTGCTCCTCAACCGTGCACCTACCCTCCACCGACTCGGTATCCAGGCCTTCCAGCCTAGGATGATTGAAGGAAAGGCCATCCAGCTCCACCCTCTCGCCTGTACGGCTTTCAACGCCGACTTCGATGGTGACCAGATGGCTGTCCACCTCCCTCTCGGCAATGCAGCCATAATGGAAGCACAGCTCCTTATGCTCGGTTCCCACAACATCTTGAATCCTGCCAACGGAGCCCCTATCACCGTGCCTTCCCAGGATATGGTGCTCGGTCTGTACTACATCACAAAGATCCGTCCTGGCGCCAAGGGAGAGAATAAGTGCTTCTATTCTCCAGAGGAGGTGATCGTTGCATACAACGAGAAAGCAATCGAAATGCACGCCCTCATCAAGGTCAGACTTCCTAAGGATAAGCTGGACCCGTCAAAGGGCACCGAGATTGTGGAGACGACCGCCGGACGCATCATCGTGAACCAGTACGTTCCTGAAGAGGTTCCTTATGTGAACGAGCTTCTCGGAAAGAAGGCTTTGAGAAAGATCATCACCGAGGTCATCAAGCACACCGGTGTGACCCGTACCGCCAAGTTCCTTGACGATATCAAGAACCTCGGTTACGATCAGGCGTTCCGTGCCGGTATTTCATTCAACCTGGGCGACGTGCTCGTCCCTTCAGAGAAGACAACCCTCGTGGAGGATGCATACAAGCAGGTTGCAGCGATACGCGACGATTTCGAGAACGGTTTCATCACCAACAACGAGCGCTACAACAAGGTCATCGACCTCTGGTCTGCAGTGGACAACAAGCTCACCAAGATCGTGACCAAGCAGATATCCGAAGACCAGCAGGGCTTCAACCCTGTATATATGATGCTGGATTCAGGAGCCCGTGGTTCCACCACGCAGATCAAGCAGCTTTGCGGTATGCGTGGACTTATGGCCAAGCCTCAAAAGGCAGGCGCATCCGGAGCTGACATTATCGAGAACCCTATCGTCTCCAACCTTAAGGAAGGAATGACGGTGCTCGAATACTTCATCTCCACCCACGGTGCCCGTAAGGGTCTTGCCGATACCGCCCTCAAGACTGCGGATGCAGGTTACCTGACCCGTCGTCTGGTGGACGTGTCACACGACGTCATCATCACCGAAGATGATTGCGGCACGCTCAGAGGACTTATCGCAACCGCCATCAAGAACAAGGATGAGGTTGTTGAATCCCTCGGAGAGAGAATCCTCGGACGTACTTCCGTCCACGACATTTTCAACCCTCTTACCGGTGAACTCATCATAAAGGCCGGTGAAGAGATTCGTGAGGCAGAAGCCAATCTTATCGATTCACTTCCGATTGAGCAGGTGGAAATACGCTCAGTGCTCACCTGCGAGAGCCGCAAGGGTGTCTGCGCAAAGTGCTACGGACGCAATCTTGCTACCAGCAGGATGGTCGAGAAGGGTGAAGTCGTAGGCGTAATCGCCGCACAGTCCATCGGTGAGCCTGGTACCCAGCTTACCCTGCGTACCTTCCACGTCGGTGGTACCGCTTCTTCTTCAGCTGCCGACTCATCCATCGAGTCCAAGTACAACGGCGTCCTCAAGTTCGAGGAACTCCGTACAATTGACAGGATTACAGATGAAGGCACCAAGGAAGTGGTTGTAGTGAGCCGAATGACCGAACTCCGCATCATCGACGAGAATACCGGAATCACCTACTCACAGTACGATGTTCCTTATGGAGCGGTACTCTACAAGTTCGACGGTGACAAGGTTTCCAAGGGCGACCTCATCTGTAACTGGGATGCATACAACGCTACCACTATAGTCGAGACCTCAGGTACCGTGCGCTTCGAGAATATGATTGAAGGCGTGACCTACAAGAAGGAGAGCGCCGACGAGTATTCAGCCAGCACCGACAAGGTCATCATCGAGTCCAAGGACAAGACCAAGACCCCTACGATGCACATCGTGAACGAGGCCGGAGAGACCATCAAGCAGTTCAACCTGCCTGTTGGCGGACACCTTATGGCCGAGAACGGAGACAAGGTCAAGGTCGGTGACGTTGTAATGAAGATTCCTCGCGCAATCGGAAAGGCAAGCGATATCACCGGTGGTCTTCCACGAGTTACAGAGCTTTTCGAAGCCCGCAACCCGTCCAGCCCGGCTATCATCTCCGAGATCAACGGAGAGGTTATTATGGGCAAGGTCAAGAGAGGTAACCGTGAAATCATTGTCCAGAACAAGTACGGCGCAAAGAAGTCATACCTCGTACCTCTTACCAAGCAGATCCTCGTCCAGGAAAATGACTATGTCAAAGCCGGCACCCCGCTCTCAGACGGTGGTGTGTCCCCTAGCGACATACTCAACGTACTCGGACCGGTGAAGGCTCAGGAGTACATCGTGAACGAAGTTCAGGCCGTATACCGCCTCCAGGGTGTGAAGATCAACGACAAGCACTTCGAGATCATCGTTCGACAGATGATGCGCAAGGTGGAGATCACCAATCCGGGCGACACCGAGTTCCTCACCGAGGAAATGGTGGACAAGTGGAGATTTATGGACGTAAATGACAGTATCTACGGCAAGTACTACATACTCAACGCCGGTGCATCCCAGAAGTACCAGCAGGGCGACATCATCAGCGCACGCGAGCTGCGCAGCGAGAATGATTCACTCCAGCGTCAGGGTCTCGAGCTTATCGCTGTCAGGAACACTCAGCCTGCAACGGCCAAGCTCATACTCCAGGGTATCACCAGAGCAGCCCTCAAGACCGACAGCTTCATCTCTGCAGCCTCCTTCCAGGAGACCACCAAGGTCCTCAGCGAAGCAGCTATCAGAGGTCGCGTCGACCACCTCGAAGGACTCAAGGAGAACGTTATCTGCGGACATCTCATCCCTGCAGGTACAGGTCTCAAGGATTATCAGGACATCATCGTCGGCCGCAAGGACGAACAGATGACTGTAGACCTCAACGACCTGTAGGCCAAAGACACATATTCAAGAGAGGACGCCCCAACGGGACGTCCTCTCTTTATATGCCAGCGACAGAGTTGCCGTTTATTATTTTCGTGTTCAGTTCTATCCGGGTAATTGCGGACTGTGGGTTCTCAATTTGTTCAAAGAGCACCTTGACGGCGAACCTGCCCATCTCCGAGGTAGGCTGAGCGACCCTTGTAATAGGCGGCTGCATATATCCCAAACTCATATTGTCATCGAAGGAAATGAGCGAGATGTCCTTTCCTATTTCAAGATTACCCTCGCGCAAAGCTTTCATCACTCCAAGCGCTATGGTATAGCTCAGGGCAAAAATTGCGCTTGGA
>SFJB01000080.1 GCA_004555145.1 Bacteroidales bacterium
ACCATAACGATGGTGGTGCCTTCGGCGTTGAGTTCGGAAAGCAGGTCCATCACCTCCTTGCCGTTCTTGGAGTCAAGGTTACCCGTCGGTTCATCGGCGAGTATGAGCTTGGGACCCGCCACCACGGCGCGGGCAATAGCCACCCTCTGCTGCTGACCGCCGGAGAGCTGCTGCGGGAAATGCTTGGCGCGATGGCTGATGTTCATCCTCTTCATTATCTCTGTAACCTTCTCCTTGCGCTCTGCGGCGGAGATGTTCAGGTAGCGGAGTGGGAGTTCTATGTTCTCATATACGTTGAGTTCATCGATGAGGTTAAAGCTCTGGAAGACGAATCCGATGTTGCCTTTGCGGAACTTGGTGCGGTCCTTTTCCCTAAGTTTGCCCACCTCCTGGCCAAGGAGCTCGTAGGATCCTTCGCTCGGATTGTCGAGAAGGCCGAGAATGTTGAGAAGAGTGGACTTGCCGCAGCCTGAAGGGCCCATAATTGCGACGAACTCTCCGTCTTTGATTTCAAATGATACGCCTGAAAGTGCGGTTGTTTCGATTTCTTCTGTGCGGAACACCTTGCACAGGTCTGTTACTTTGATCATAATAGTATAGTTATTTGTTTATTTTTTATTCTGTTTTGATACCTTCTGACGGGTTGCGGCGCACTGCGCCCACGGTCTGCCAAAGCACGGACATCACGGCAATCAGCAGGGAGACCACACAACTTGAGATGAAAATCCATATTCCCGGCGAAATGTGGTAGCTGAAACTCTGGAGCCACCTGTCAGAGATATAGTATGCCACCGGCACGGCTACCACGCAGGATATCAGCAGCGGAGCGCAGAACTTGACGAGCATAAACAGGATGACGTCCTTGACGCTGCCGCCCATTATCCTTCTGACTGCAATTTCGCTTCTGCGCTGGCGAATGAAGAAAAGCGACAAGCCTATGAAACCGAAGATTGAAATCAGGAGGGCTATTCCGGTAAACATCAACACTATATGCAGGACATTCCTCTCTTCTTCAAACTGAGATGCCACACCTTCTTCGAGATTCTGCACCACCCAGTCCACATTCGTGCTGTTGGTCATCACCTCGGCAACTGCTGACCTGATCGTCCTGTATGCCTCCGGGGAGCCGTCTGTCTTTACTACATAGTCGGGGTTCTGTATCTTTCCCGCCTCCTGGTAAAAAATTGCAAATTCAGAGACTTCTTGGAGTATGTTGCCCTTGTGAAAATTATTGATTACCCCGGCAAGGCTCCATATCGAGCCGTTCTGCCACTGAATCTCTCGGTCGGAATCTGACAGGCCAAGGTCCTCCTTCATCTTCTCATTGATATAAACCGCACCGTCGGAAGCTCCGTAATCATTCAGGATTTCCAGTCCATAAATCTCAAAGGCCGCCTTGTCAAGATTCGCCAGCATTATCAGGTGTTGAGCGTCGTTATTGTCCCTCATCATACTCACGGATGAGGGTCCTGCCGACAGGCAACTGCCGCTGCTCAGACCAATCTTCTGCACACAAGGAAGTTGCTCTAGAGCCGAGAGTATTGCGTCAGAGTCGCCAGGCTCGTCAGGCATGATGTAAACGACATCCTTGACATCGATTCCCAGAGGGGCCTTTACGAGTCCGTTGATCTGCAGCGCGACCACCAGCGACAGGGTGAGCATCACGACGGTAATGAGATTCTGGATCATTATGAACACGCGGCTGAATACCATTTTCGACTTGAAACGGAAGCTGCCTTTGACCACATCTATAGGTTTGAAGGCAGAAATCTGAAGTCCGGGTATGATTCCGGCGAGAAGGCCGGTCAGCACGACAAAGCCTATGCAGACGCTGACGGTTCCCGGGGTGAAGTCGTTTTCCAGCATTATCCTGCCCCGGAACATCGAGGCCATCTCGTCCTGGAAAAGGAAGGCAAGCCCAAGGCCCAGAAGGAAGGATATCAGCACCATAAGGGTGGATTCTCCCACGAGTTTGCCTATTATCTCCCGGGAAGAACCGCCCAAGAGCCTTCTCGTGGCCATTTCCCTGGCTCTCATTCCGGTATTTGCCACCGTCAGGTTGATATAGTTGGTGACGGCAAAGAGAAGTATGGCAATTACGGCACTCAGAAGGATTACCAGAAGAACCTTGTTGCCTTTCTCCAGGCCGCTTCCGTTGTTCTGCGGATCAAACATCACTTTTCTCAGCGGAGTGATACTTGCAGACGATATGCCGCTTCCCTCAAAGAAAAACTCCATCATAGGGATATCAGCCTTGAGCATAGACCATATTTCTTCTCTCTTCGAGTCCAGGCTTGCTCCCTTGGCAAGGAGATAGAAGGTCTTGAAACAACCGTGTCCGGTGCTCACAAATACATCGGAAGTCATATTATAGCCCAGAATCTGCGGATGTCTGTCTATTGAAGCTATAATCTTCGTGTCATTCGGTAATACGGTCTTGTCGAAATCCCTGACCACTCCGCTGACAGTATATACCAGGGTGCTGTCGTAAGGATCACGACCACTGATGGTCACCGACCTTTGGCCTATTATCCTGAGAGCTTCTCCCATAGGGTCCACGTCCGGGAACAGCACATCTGCGAGGCTTTCGGTAATGACGCATTTGTCCGGGGAAGACAGAGCGTTCCCGGGATCGCCTTCAACGAAATCGTATGAGAACATACTGAAGAAGGTCGAGTCTACAAGAAGCACAGGGTTCCCTTCCTCATCCTTGAAACTTTCCTCGTCTGTCCTGATTGTGCCTCCCTGGCTCACCACGCAACAGGTATTCTCGATTTCGGGATACATCCTGCCGATTTTCCAGGACTCCTCCGGCCATGACATATAGTCGCTCGAGCGGCCCAGAAGCACAATCCTGTCCTTGTTCGGCTGGGAATGGTCCACACTGAACTGCCTCCAGGTATAGTCTCCGATAAGGATTACGAACATAAGAGCAACAGACAATCCCACGATGTTGATCACCGTATAAAATGGGTTGCGTTTCAAGAATCTGAAAAATGATTTCATTCCTTTACAATTATCCGTCATTATGACTTACATTGAGCGTGCCAGAAAACTTATATTATTGGTTTTCAGCATTTTAGCGACGAGAGTAAAAGGGAGAATGTAAAAATAATTTACACCTCCTGTAAAATTTCTTTACAGGTCTGCCGGGAAACTCTGCAAAAAAACGTATTTTTGTATAAACCAATTATGTAAAATTATGGCTCCATTTGTTCCTGTTCCGTCTCGGAAGCCTTTCAGGCAGCTGGCCGGGATTTTCATAGTCTCTCTCTCCATTGCGGCTTGCAGCACGCCTTCCTCGGATATTTCAGTAATCCCTATGCCCGCCGAGGTGGAAGTCTACAAAGGTGAATTCGACTTCGCCAAAGCTTCTTTTTCCTACGACTCTTCCATGGATAAGCTCAGCCTGGACTATGCTCAGGCTTTCGAGGCATCCCTGAAGAGCGTGATGGGCAGCCCGGCAAAGGGTTGCGGGAAGGTAAGCTTTGTCCTTGACGACAAGCTCGCAGCCGAAGAATACACAATAAGATCGACGCCGCGCCGACTCACTGTCAAGGCATCCTCCCTGAACGGCTTTGTATATGCAGTCCAGACCATCAAGCAGCTGCTCCCGACAGCAATATGGAGCGGCAAGGCCGAGCCTGAAGCACAATGGACCGTCCCGGTGATGACCGTACGCGACTACCCGCGTTTCGCCTACAGGGGTATGCATTTCGACTGCGTGCGCCATTTCTTCTCCATCGGGGAGGTACGCCGCTACATCGACCTGCTTGAGATGCATAAGATCAACCGCTTCCACTGGCACCTGACCGATGACCAGGGTTGGAGAATAGAAATCAAGAGCCATCCTGAAATCACGGCCAAGGGAGGCTGGCGCAACGGCACCATGATAGGGCGCGACTTCTCTTCCAACGACGGCATACGCTACGGCGGCTTCTACACTCAGGAAGAACTCCGCTCCATCGTGGATTATGCAGCCTCGAAGGGTATCACCGTCATCCCGGAAATCGAGCTCCCTGGCCACACCCAGGCCATCATCACCGCCTATCCGGAACTCGGCTGCACGGGCGGACCTTACGAAGTGATGACCGTCTGGGGCATCTCGGACGAAGTGATTTGCGCTGGAAACGAAGCAGTCTTCCCTGTCATAGAGGACATACTCACCGAGCTCATAGACATCTTCCCTTCCGAGTACATCCACATCGGAGGCGACGAGTGCCCGAAAGTCAACTGGGAAGCCTGCCCGAAATGCCAGGCCAAGATCCGCGAACTCGGACTGAAGGATGACGACAGATTCAAGGCTGAAGACTATCTCCAGAGCTATGTGATGAACCGCGTGGAGAAGTTCCTCAACGAACACGGGCGCAAGGTCATAGGCTGGGACGAGATTCTTGACGGCGACATTTCCCAGACCGCGACCATTATGTCCTGGAGAGGATCCGCAGGCGGAATCAAGGCTGCCAGGAGCGGACGCGACGCCATTATGGTACCGAACGACTATTTCTATTTTGACTACTGCCAGAGCCGCAACATCGCAGAGGAGCCGCTCTGCATCGGAGGTTATGTTCCTGTTTACAAGGTATATTCCTTCGAGCCTTTCGAGAATCTGAGCGAGGATGAGAGCAGGCACATTCTGGGCGTGCAGGCCAATCTCTGGACCGAATACATACCGGAGTTCTCCGGCGTCGAATATATGGTTCTGCCTCGTATGGATGCCTTGAGCGAGGTGCAGTGGTGCGCCGCCGACAGGAAGGACTTCGGGCGCTTCCGCCGCAGTCTCCTGAAGATGAGGGACATTTACGATGCAATCGGAGCGAACTATGCGACCCATATCTTCGACGGGCGTATGGATGAAGAAATGCTAAAATAATAAGGAATGAAAAGGTTTTTCACAATTTGCCTGGCAATGGCAATATCGGTCCTCACCCTCGCGGCGAGAGACTATGGTTTCGAGAACGGAATACTCTACAAGACGGAGAGGGACGCCTACTCCGACGAGATGTGCAAACTGGACGTAGCCTTCGAGCGCGGAGGCGAGAATCGCCCGGTGATAGTGTGGTTCCACGGAGGCGGACTTACCGGCGGCCACAGGGAAGTGCCACAGACCCTGCTCAGGGACGGGGCCGTGGTCGTAGGCGTAGGATACCGTTTCGTGAGCAAGGTGGAGCTGAAAGATGTCATTGAAGACGCTGCCGCCGCAGTTGCGTGGGTAGTGAAGAACATCTCCAGATACGGAGGCGACACGGGGAAACTGTACCTGGCCGGTCATTCGGCGGGCGGATACCTGGTGGATATGCTGGCGCTCGACAAGCAGTACCTGGGCAAGCACGGCATAGACCCGGACACCATGGCGGCGATAGTCCCTTACAGCGGCCAGGTGATCACACACTTCGCGCAGCGCCGTAAGAAAGGGATATCCGAACTCACCCCTGCAATTGACGAGTATGCTCCGCTGCACTTCGTCCGGGGCGACGCGGCGCCGTTCCTGGTGATCTCCGCAGACAGGGAGATGGAGCTGTATGGCAGATACGAGGAGACGGCGTACTTCGTGAGGATGATGAAGCTCAACGGTCACAAGGACATCACTTTCCTCGAATTGGACGGCTTCAACCACGGGGATATGGCAGAGCCTGCGCACCTGCTGCTGCTCAAATACATACGCAGCCGCGAATCCGGGAATCAGCAGATATGAGTCAGGTGTGGATATGCGCGGCGGGCTTGAGCATCGCCACGGTTCTGGGTGCGGGATTGGGCTTCATCATCAAGGCTCTGCCCCATAAGTGGAACGACATCGTGCTCGGTTTCTGTGCCGGAGTGATGCTGGCCGCATCGACCATTGGCCTCATACTCCCGGCGGCGCAGGAAGCGGGTGCCTCCGGGTGGTGGACGGTGCTGCTCGGGGTTGTGGCAGGTATGCTGTTTCTCAACCTGCTGGACCTCGTGACCCCGCACCTTCACAAACTCACCGGTCTGGATCGGGAGACGCACCGCAACAATGCTTCACTCAACAAAATCCTCCTGTTCGTGATGGCTATTGCCCTGCACAAACTCCCCGAGGGCATTGCGGCCGGAGTCGGGTTCAACTCTGAGGAGGTGTCAGGAGCCTGGGCAGTTGCCCTGGGCATCGCGATTCAGAACATTCCCGAAGGAATGGTGGTGATTGCGCCTCTGCTGCTTGCCGGCGTGACCCGCTTGCGCACCTTCGTCATTTCGCTCGCCATCGCTATGCTGGAGCTGGTCGGGGTGTGGATAGGGTACGGACTTGGTGCCATCTCCACGGTGCTGCTCCCGAGCCTTCTCGCCTTTGCCGGCGGCGCCATGCTCTACGTCGTGAGCGTGGAAATGATTCCGGAAACTCACGCCCACGGCTACGAAAAGTACGCCACCTACGCCCTCGTGCTCGGCTTCGTAACCCTGGTCTTCTTCGACCTGGCCTTCTAGCGGAGGTCCCGCTACGGGGCCGCAGGGAAAGGCGCGGGCGCAAGACCCGTCAGAGAGCACTCTGCGATGAAATAAGCTACCCGTGCTGTATTTCGTAGCCGAACCAGCGGTCCAACTGCATTTCCACCTTCTGGAGGATTTGAGGGGTGACGTGGTCCTTGATCCTCTTGACCACATAGGCCACGGCTGCGACATCGTCCGTGATGCCGAGCAGGCCGAAGACGCGGCGGGGCAGCAGGTCTCCCGGCACGAGAACATACAGCAGAGCGGCATAAATCCACGCTTTCTGAGCAGAAGTCATATCTCCCTCCGTTAAGACAAAATAGAGAATAAGCAGTTGGCGGGTGGTGGCCCGTCCGAGACGCTTGGCCAGAACGGCCATTTTGGAGAAAAGTGCGGTGAATTTTCCGTCCATAATCATTTGCATTTCGACAAAATTAGTGAAAAACGCGAACAAAGCAATAATAATATCGGGACGAAGGTTTAGGTCTTCGTCCCGAGTGCTTTCAGCCGATGAGTTCGGCGGGACCTATGAGAAATACCCCTGTGAAGGCGTCTCCGGGATGACAGGGAGGCACAAACTCCACGGCCAGATCGGCAATGCGGGCACGAAGGTCCACTCGGACGGCATTGCGGGGACAGTCCGGCAGCTGCGCTGAAACGCTTCCGGCTTCCAATGCGCGAAGCCAGGATGCGAGGGCACAGGCGGTGAGCCCGGTGCCGCAGGCAAGGGTCTCGTCCTCCACACCCTTCTCAAAAGTGCGCACCTTGAGGCGTCCGTCCGGCAGGACAGCGACGAAATTGGCATTCACACCCACGGGAGCAAAGGCTGGGTCGTGGCGATAGCGCGGGCCCTCAAGCCCTATTTGCA
>SFJB01000004.1 GCA_004555145.1 Bacteroidales bacterium
CTGCTGCCGTCATCATCTGGGAAAGGGTTTCCGCCTTGATGTTGGCTGTCTGCATAGGCTTGAGGCTGGATGCTGCGAATGCGAGCACCGCCGCAACTACGACTACGATTACGGTAGTGTAGATGATAGTGTAAACATTGCTGTTGGTATTCATGGCTATGCTGCTTTAAGTTTCTTGGACTTGCGTGAGAGGTGCAGGCTGATGACACAGTGGTCGATGAGCGGTGCGAAGGTGTTGGCGAGCAGGATTGCGAGCATCATGCCTTCGGCGTATCCAGGGTTGAACAGGCGTACAACCACGCAGAGGGCGCCGATGAAGATGCCGTAGATCCACTTGCCGCACTCGGTCTGGGCTGAGGTCACAGGGTCGGTGGCCATGAATACGGTACCGAATGCGAAGCCGCCGTAGAGGAGCTGCATGTAGCAAGGGATGTTGCTGACGCCTGCGAGGTCACCGATGAGGCCGACTGCCAGGGCGCCGGCGATGCTGCCGACCATGATCTTCCAGCTGGCGACACCGGTCCAGATGAGGATGATGGCGCCGAGGAGGATGGCGATTACTGAAGTTTCACCCACGGATCCCGGTACGGTACCGATGAAAAGGTCCCAGAATCCCGTGCCGTACTGGGCGGATGCGCCGTCCAGCGCGAGAGGGGTGGCTCCGGTGAATCCGTCCACTACCTTGTCGGCGCTCCTGAGGGAAATCCAGCAGTTGGAGCCTGACATATAGTTAGGGTAGGAGAAGAAGAGGAATGCACGGGTGAGCAGGGCAGGGTTCCAGATGTTCATGCCGGTGCCGCCGAAGACCTCCTTGCCGAAGATTACGGCGAAGGCAACTGCGATTGCGAGCATCCAGAGAGGGATGTCCACAGGCACGATGAGAGGAATGAAGAATCCGGATACGAGGTATCCCTCGCTGACTTCCTCCCCGCGTATCTGGCTAGAGGCGAATTCGATGCCCAGACCTACGATGTAGGATACCAGGTATAGAGGGAGAACCTTGAGGAAACCGTACCAGAAGTTGCCCAGAATGTTGATTCCGGTCTCGCCGATGGCGAGGGAGTGCTGATAGCCGACGTTCCACATGCCGAAGAGGGCTGCCGGAGCTGCGGCGATGAGCACGATGATGAGAATGCGCTTGAGATCGATCGCGTCACGCACGTGGGAACCCTTGCGGGTAACCGTTCCCGGAACGTGAAGGAATGTCTCAAAAGCGTCCACTGTTGAGTGCAGCCAGTAAAGTTTGCCGCCTTTTTCGAAAATCTTGTTCATACTTTTAAGCCATTTCCTTGAGCATAAGGTCTATGCCTTGTGCGATGATATCCTGAATGTTGTTTTTGCTAGGGTCGATGAACTCGCAGGTGGCGAGGTCCTCGGGAAGCACTTCATAAATGCCGAAACGCTCCATCTTGTCTATGTCGGAGGCAAGGCATGCCTTGGCGAGGTAGACAGGGTAGATGTCCATAGGAAGCACCTTGGAGTAGTAGCCGTCGTTCATCAGGAAAGCGCGCGGACCGCCGTGGAGGTTGGTGTCCATTTCGTATTTCCTCCAAGGGGTGAGCCAGGAGAAGTAGCTGTGGTCGCGGCTGTACTGCTTGCAGCGCAGAGGTCTTGCCCAGCCGAGGAGCTCCTTGTCCACGCCTTCGCGGATGAGGGTGATCTGGTCGTCGAAGAATCCCAGGTAACCGGCTTCGCCTGCGTTGCGTCCGCTCAGGACGTCGCCGCTGATGAAACGTATTCCCTCAGGAAGATTGCCGTAGAAAGGGGCAAGTGTCTTCATAGGCATGCCCGGAACGGTCTGGATGTAGGACGGCTCTATTGCCATAGGTCCGCAGACGGCAACCTTGCGGCTTACGTCGTATCTTCCCTTTACGAAGAGCTTGCCTATCGCTGCAAGTCCGGCAAGGGATACGGTCCATACGATCTCACCCTTCTGTATAGGCTTGATGTTGGCTATCTGTACGCCTACGTTGCCTGCAGGGTGCTTTCCTTTGAAGAAATGGATTTCGGCATTCTGGAGCCTTGCGAGCGGAGAGTGCTCCCTTCCCGCCTCGAGCGAGAGGTGTACCTTGCCTGCGCTCAGCTTGGCGAGGGCGCTGACACCTGCCTGGATGGCTTTCGCCTCGGAGTCGTAGCAGAATTCGCTGTCTGCGGCCAGCGGGGCGCTGTTGAATGCAGACACGAAGATGTCGCGAGGAGTTTCCAGAGGATTGGCGAGAATGCCGTAAGGGCGCTGTACGAGCCAAGGCCAGAGACCTGCCTGGAGAATCGCGCTGCGCACTGCGTCGGCGTCAAGCCCGTCCACATCCTTTTTACCGAAATCTACGCACTTCTGCTCGTCGTCGGCCTCGATGAGGACCGCGAGCAATTTGCGCTTGTCGCCTCTGACGAGTTCCTTTACGGTTCCGCTTACAGGGGACGCAAGGAGAATGTCAGGGTTCTTTTTGTCCGCAATGACGGGAGAGCCGCAGAGCACGGAGTCACCCTCCTTGACAAGAAGTCTTGGAAGGAGTCCCTTGAAGTCGGTCGGACAGACCGCCACGATGCCCGGAGCTATCGCCTTGGAGACACGAAGTTCTGCTTCACCCGCTATTGGGATGTTCAGACCCTTTTTCAAAACGATGTTTTTAGACATTGAGTATAACGTTATAATGATTTGCCAAAATTGCGTTGCGAAGTTAGTCATTTTTTTCGTAATTTCGCGCCGTTATGACGGATAAAGTGAGTACTATTGTCGAGGGACTGAACGAAGAGCAGAAAAAAGCTGTCAGTTGCATCGAGGGACCCGTTCTGATTGTGGCGGGAGCAGGGTCTGGAAAAACCAGGGTTTTAACCAGCAGAATAGCATATATATTGTCCCAGGGCGTGGAACCGTCCAGGGTGCTTGCGCTTACCTTCACCAAGAAGGCGGCCGGGGAGATGAAGGAGAGGATAGGCAATATGGTGGGCTACAAGGCTGCAAGGCAGTTGGTGATGGGCACCTTCCACTCCGTGTTTATCCGTTTCCTAAGGGAATATGCCGAGTTCCTGGGCTATCCGGCCAACTTCACCATATATGACACCTCCGATTCCCAGAGTGCCATCAAGGCCTGCGTCAAGGAACTGTCCCTGGACGACAAGGTGTACAAGCCCAAGGAGGTGCTTTCGCGCATCTCCATGGCGAAGAACAACCTCGTGACCGTCAACGGCTACCGCAACAACCGCGAACTGCTGACCGCCGACCTGCATTCCAAGCGTCCGCGCCTGGTCGATATCTATGATCTTTACCAGAAGAAGATGAAGCAGAGCGGGGTGATGGACTTCGACGACATACTCCTGAACATGAACTATCTCTTCAAGGACAACAAGGATGCCCTTATGGCGATAGCCGACCGCTTCTCCTATATACTTGTGGACGAGTACCAGGATACCAATCGCAGTCAGTACTTGATACTCAAGAAGTTGGCTCAGTTCCACCACAATATCTGCGTGGTCGGGGACGACAGCCAGTCCATATATGCCTTCCGCGGCGCGAAAATCGAGAACATTCTCAACTTCAAGAAGGATTACCCTGAGTGCAAGCTCTTCCGCCTGGAACGCAACTACCGCTCCACCCGCAACATCGTGGAGGCGGCGAACTCCCTGATAGCCCACAATGACGGCCGCATTCCGAAGAACTGCTACTCCGAGGGCGACGCAGGAGAGAAGATAAAAATTCTCCACAGCTATTCGGAGACCGAGGAAGCAGTGTCCGTGGTGGGGGAGATAATGTCCAGGGTGCGCAACGACCACGCTCAGTATCAGGACTTTGCAGTGCTTTACCGCACCAATGCGCAGTCCCGTGCCATAGAGGAGCAGCTGCGCAGGCGCAACATCCCGTACATGATTTATTCCGGCAACTCTTTCTACGAGCGGGCGGAAATCAAGGATATGATGGCGTACTTCAAGCTGTGCGTGAACCCCTACGATGACGAGTCCTTCAAGCGCACGGTGAACAAACCGGCAAGGGGCATAGGCGCCACCACTCTGCAGTCTCTGGAACTTATGGCGCGGGAGAAGCAGCTGCCCCTGTTCAGGGCGGGCTTCGAGATCCCTAAGGTGAAACCCTTCTGCGAGATGATAGAGAAGCTGGCACTGTTGGTGAAGACCACGGACGCATACGAGCTGGCCAAAAAGATTGCCGACGACAGCGGACTGTACGCGTTCTTCAAGTCCGACAATTCGGTCGAAGGCCAGAGCCGCACGTCCAACATAGAGGAACTGGTGGATTCGGTGGCGGTATTCGTGGAGGAAAGACGGGCCGAGGCGGAGTCATCGGGTGAGGCGGATACGGAAAGCATACTTTTCACCCTGGACGACTACCTCGAGAACGTGGCCTTGCTCAGCAACGCCGACACCAGGGATGACGAGGAGAACGCGAGCAACAAGGTTTCCCTGATGACCGTGCACTCGGCGAAGGGCTTGGAGTACCCGTATGTGCTTATCACCGGTCTGGAGGAGAACCTTTTCCCGAGCCTTTCGATGCTCAGCTCGAGGCAGGACGTGGAGGAGGAGAGGCGACTTTTCTACGTCGCTGTGACCAGGGCGCAGAAGGCGGTGACCCTGTCATACTCGAGTTCGCGTATGCGCAACGGCAAGCACGAGAGCAATTCCCCGTCGCGCTTTATCAAGGAGATCGATTCCAGGTACATCCTGAACCCTCTGAGCGAGGAGGACTTCGCAGCGGCGGAGTCGGGGTGGGGTGGTTTTGGCGGTTTCGGGGGATTCAGCGAGCGCAGCTACGGCAGCAGTTCAAGCCCTCGTAGCTACGGCAGCAGTTCGCGCCCTCGCAGCGAAGCCCGCAGTTTCGGGTCGCGACCGTCACCGGGGCCTGAGAATTCAAGCCGCGTGGTGCGCAAAGCCAACACCGCCGCCCTGCCGGTGGACCCGGATTTCAAGGCGGTGCCTATGAATGAGCTTTATGAGGGCGAGAGAGTGGTGCACAACCGTTTCGGCGCCGGACTCATAAAGAGCATCAGCGGAGGCTACCCTGACCTCAAGGCGGTAATCGACTTCGACGAACACGGGGAGAAACTTCTGCTCCTGCGTTATGCCAAGCTGAGGCCGGAGCAGGAATAACGGTTCAATTTGCTATCTTTGCTGAAAACGACTTGTATGGAAAAGAGAATAGCTGTGATCACGGTGGTCAGGAATGACGATTTCTATCTCAGAAAATGGGTGGAATACTACGGCCGCGAGCTTGGCCGTGAGAATCTGTATGTCTTTTTTGACGGCAAGGACCAGAAGATTCCGGACTTCTGCGAAGGCGTGCATTGCAGCCTGGAGGAAAAAATCCCCGGGAAGGTGGTAGAGATGGACAGGCGACGCAGCGCCTTTATGTCGGACAAGGCTGAGGAGCTTTTCAAGGCCGGCTACGAACTGGTCATAGGTGTGGATGCGGACGAGTATCTTGTGGCGGATCCTGCAAGCGGAAAAAGCCTGGCCGGGTTTCTCTCGGAGGCCAGCATTGACGGTTCGATCTCCGGACTGGGAGTGGATGTGGGACAGCTCCTGGGTGAGGAGCCTGACATAGACGAGAGCCGCCCTTTCCTGGAGCAGCGTCACTATGCCCGTCTGGGCACCAGATACACCAAGGCAAGCGTTATATCCCGGCCTCTGCGCTGGGGTAGCGGCTTTCATCGCATCAAAGGGCATAACTTCCATATAGCCAAAGGTTTGTATCTATTCCACCTGGGCTATTTCGATATGGGACGCATCCAGGCACGTTTCGCGGACGTCTCCCGCAGGGAGTCCGGATGGACCAAACATCTCGAGAGGCGGTCTGAGACGATACGTCTGGTCACCGAACATAAAAAACGCGACTGGGACCTGTGGACCCGCCGCGCGCGTATCATTCAGACTTGCATCAGACCTCCTTATGCCTGGAACAAGCCAGCCATGTTTGAAGCCGTCATAATAGTTGAGATTCCCGCCCGATTCCGCAACATTCTTTAGCGATAAGTCGGGAGAGCATATCCCCGGATTAAGCGAAGACAAGCTTTTCGATGAAGACCTGGTGCTCGGCAGTGCTGCCGTCGCCAAGGGTCTGGCTCGCACGGCCTTCGATGATGTGGGCTCCGTCGATTTCTGCGTGGTAGAGAATGACTTCTTCGCCTGGCAGGGCTTCACGGTTGAAGTTGATGACAAGTTCCTTCACCGGGTGGTTCATCACCAGGTCCTGAGGGAGATTGTCCAGGGCCCAGACGGTGTACTTCACATTGTTGGCGTGGCCGTTCTTGTCTATGTCTGAGTACCTTACGACGTGGCTCCCAATAGCCTTGAGTTCCGTGTCCCTTGGAACCATGACCTTGGGGCAGGGAGTCTCTATGGCGTGATCAGGGCTCTGGGCAGACACTTCGAGGAGTTTCATCACCGCCTCGTCGCGGGAAATCCTGCGGCTTTCCATATTCATTACTATCCAGGAACTCGTGGATCTGACCACTTCCTCCCCATCCTGCTCGAGACTGTAGTCGCGCAGGAAGTATGGACCGCACTGTCCCTTGTGCCAGGTTTTTAGCGTGACGAGCTTGTCGAAAGGCACAGGCTTTTCAAAAATGACCTGCATTCTTGCGAGTACCCATACGCAGCCAAGGGCCTTGAGAGCTTCATCGTTGAAACTCAGGAGCTGGGCTCCCTTTACGGCAATCTGCTGCGCCATGTCGAGGAAAGACTCGGGACGCATTTCCCAGTGTGAGTCCGACCTGTAGCAGGCTATTCTATGTTGTTCTATGTATTTTTCCATTGTCAGAGATATTGTATTGGATTGGTGTTGATTTGGCTAAGGCGTACGTCAGCGTCCGGGAAAGCCTCGCCGATGATGGATGCAAGCAGGTCCTTGGTGTACTGCTCGCTCTGGTAGTGACCGAGTTCGCAGAGGAGCACCCCAGAGTTCTCGAAGTAGTCGTGGTAGTGGAATTCTCCGCAGACGAAGCAGTCTGCACCCTTTCTTATGGCTTCAGGGAGCAGGAAGGCTCCTGCCCCGCCGCATACCGCCACTTTGCGTATCAGGCGGCCTTCAGGCCTGGAGCAACGGAGGGCATCCACGCCGAAGGCTTCCTTGGTCCTGAGGAAGAAGTCCCTGTCGATGAGGGGCTTTTCCAGCATTCCTATCAATCCTGAGCCGCTTTCGCTTTCGGCGGGGGAGCCCAGCCACTCGGTCTCGCCGAGACCGAGTATCACCGCGATGCGGTGATTGACACCGCCGAAGGCGTTGTCCAGGCTGGTGTGGGCCGAATAGATGCAGATGTCATTCTTTACGGCCTTGACCACGCAACGCTGCTGATATGTGGAGAGCCCGACTTGTTTAAGCGCCTTGAAAATCAGAGGATGGTGCGAGACAATGAGATTGCAGCCCTTTGCAATGGCCTCATCCACAATCTCTTCCGTGATGTCAAGAGTGATGAGTATGCCTTTGGCCTCCGCCTCGGGGTCTCCCACCTGCAGACCAGAATTGTCGAATCCTTCCTGCCAGCGCAGAGCTGCCCTGCGCTCTATGGCATCTATGATTTCCCTGATTCTCATCCCTTAGCGAAGCCATCTGTCCAACCAATCATATACTTCCCTGTGCCAGAAGAGCGAGTTTTGAGGCTGGAGTATCCAGTGGTTTTCCTCAGGGAATATGACAAGTTTGGAAGGCACTCCCATCATCTGGGCGGCGTTGAAGGCTGCCATACCCTGCTCGTATGGGATGCGGAAATCCATCATGCCGTGGATGCAGAGTATAGGGGTGTGCCATTTGGTAACCATAGAAGAAGGAGAGTTGGCGTAGTGGCGCTGGGCTTTCGGGGTGCTGGCGTACGGCGCGCCTGCCTGCTGCATTCCGCCGAAGGTGATTCCATCGCCCTTAGGGCCCATCTGGCCAGGGGTATAGGCATATTCAGTGAGCCCGCCGTTGTCCCAGTTGGCGAACCACATCTCTTCGGTGGTGAACCAGAGCTGCTTCTCGTCGAAGATGCCGGCGTGGGCGATGAAGCAGTCGTACAGGTCGCCGTGGAGGCCTTCGAGCATATATGCTGAATAACCGCCGTAGGAAGCGCCCACACATGCGAGCTTGCCGACGTAAGGCTTGCTCTTGATGTAGCGCCCTGCGCTGAGATAGTCCTGCATGTTGAGTCCGCAGTAGTCTCCGGAAATCTGTTCCTTCCACTCCTGTCCGAAGGCGGTGGTGCCGCGGCGGTTAGGAAGTATGACTATGTAGCCCTGCTGGGCCATAAGGCGGTAGCACCACCTGTAGCTCCAGTCCTGGGAATTGCTGCCCTGAGGGCCACCGAGCACTATCTCTATTGCAGGGTAAACCTTGTTCTCGTCGAACTCCGGAGGATAGACCACCCAGCATTGCATCTGCTTGTTGTCTACGGTCTCCACGAGCACACTCTCCTCGTGTATAGGCTTGAGTTGGCTGAAGATGTGGCCGTTCTCGTCGCTGATCTGCCTGTATGAGGTGCCTGCCGCAGTGATGTCCACTGCAACCAGTTCCACCGGGAACTCCAGACTGTAGTAGGTGCAGAGGAGCTTCACGCCTTCAGCCTGCTCGAGTACTGCGAACGGGGAGAAGAAGTCGAACCACCAGTCCTTGTGGGTGATTCGCTGTATGTCGCCGCTGAGGTCGGCGCAGAAGAGTCCCTGTATGCCTTCGGAGACGAGGGCGTTGAAGAAGATTTCGTCACCGTGCCATACCGGTCCGGCAACGTCGAAGTCGAAATTGATGCTGAGGTCGCGGATGTTGTATGCATTGAGCCCGTTGTCCGTATCTATGTCGCAGACCATAAGTCTCTGCTGGTCAGCCTCATATCCGTCTCTTGCCATAGAAATCCAGGCGATGTGCCTGCCGTTTCCGCTCCATACGGGATCGGTGTCATAGCCGCCGCCACTGCTGACCTGGATGGTGCTGCCGCCCTCGACATCATAGATGTAGATGTCGGTGTTGGTGCTGAAGGCGTATTCCTTACCCGTCTTTTTGCGGCAGGAGTATACTATGTAGCGTCCGTCGGGCGACCAGTCGAGCTGCTCTATGCCGCTGAGAGGTTCGGTTGGGAGCTCGTAAGGTTCGTCTCCGAGTATGTCCACGGAGTTCTCCTTGCCGATAAGCTCCTTGCCCAGAGATGCCACATAGCTGCGGGGAGTTTCGGTAACCCAGTGGTCCCAGTGACGGTACATCAAGTCCTCTGTGGTGTAGGCACTGGCCTTGTCGAGGGCAGGATCGCTGTCCGAAGGGGTACGTACTGCCTTGTTTTTGATGGTACTGGTGTAGATGATGCGGCTCTGGTCAGGGGAAAGCTTGAACTCGGAGATGCCGTCCGGCACATCGCTGAGTTTCACCTTCCTGCCCAGCTTGCCTGACTTGTAGGCTGCCTTCCAGAGCTGACCGCCCTGGAGGAAGTAGATTTCGCTGCCGTCATTGGACCAGCGTGCGTTGGATACACTCTTGGCATAGCGTGTGAGCTGGGTCCTGCCTGAGCCGTCCACATTGCAAATGAACAGGTTGCGGCAGCTTCGGTTGTCTTCGATGGAGTTGTAGGACACTCCGTAGAGGATTTTGCTTCCGTCAGGGGAGAGCTGAGGGTCGGACAGGCGTCCGAGTGCGAGCAGGGTCTCCGGGGTCATTACCCCGTTCTCAATCTGGATGTCGGACACTCCCACGTATCCGCTTTCGCTGTTCTGGCTGCAACTCATAACCAATGCTGCGGCTAATGCGCAGAATATAAATTTCTTCATAATTTTCCTGATTAATATCCGGCAAAGATACAAAATTAACTTATCTTGCTGAAATCTTTTATTGCCAGGCTGTCCCTCCTGAGCTCGCGAAGCAGTGGACGGTTCTCCCCGGAACTGAGGTCCGGGTCCCTCTCAAGGACGTAGGACGCGTATCTGCGGGCTTCGGAGAGCGTCTCCGAGTCCTTTGCGAGGGATGCTATGTTGAGCTTGATCGGAAGTCCGCTCTGCTGGGTGCCTTCCAGGTCGCCCGGCCCCCGCATCCTGAGGTCCTGTTCGGAGAGTTCGAAACCGTCTTCCGTGGTGCACATCAGGTCCAGACGCGCCTGGGCTTCCTTGCCTGTCTTGTCGTCCTTGACCAGTATGCAGTATGAGGCTTCCGCCCCTCGTCCCACTCGTCCGCGGAGTTGGTGGAGCTGGCTCAGACCGAAGCGCTGGGCGCTCTCGATCACCATCACGGATGCGTTCGGCACATCTACGCCGACCTCGATCACCGTGGTGGACACGAGTATGTTTGCCCTGCCTGCGACAAAGGCCTGCATATTGAAGTTCTTTTCCTCCGGGCTCTGCTGACCGTGCACTATCGCCACCTTGTAATCCGGCAGCGGGAAGGCCTCCACGATCTCTTCGTAACCCTTTTCCAGGTTCTTGAGGTCCATTTTCTCGCTCTCGAAGATGAGAGGGTAGACCACGAACACCTGGCGTCCGCGGGCTATTTCCTCGCGCATGAACTTGAAGAGTGCGGACTTGCGCCTCTGGCTTATGCACATGGTTTTGACCGGCTTGCGTCCCGGGGGCATCTCGTCGATCACCGACACGTCGAGGTCGCCGTAGAGGGTCATTGCCAGGGTGCGCGGGATAGGGGTTGCAGTCATCACGAGTATGTGCGGTGCTATGCTGTTCTTGCTCCAGAGCCTGGCGCGCTGCTCCACCCCGAAACGGTGCTGCTCGTCTATCACCGCGAGTCCGAGATTATGGAAACGCACCTCGTCTTCCAGCAGGGCGTGAGTGCCTACGATGATGCCTATGCTGCCATCCTCAAGCCCTGAGTGGATTTCACGGCGCTCCTTGCGGCTGCTGTTGCCCGTGAGTATGGCGCAGCGCACGCGGGTAGGTGCGAGGTATTTGGAGATATTAGCAAAATGTTGGCGTGCAAGCACTTCCGTGGGTGCCATAAGGCAAGCCTGGAAACCGTTGCCTATGGCGAGCAGGCAGCTGAGCACGGCAACCATGGTCTTGCCGGAGCCTACGTCGCCCTGGAGGAGGCGGTTCATCTGACGTCCGCTCATCAGGTCGCTGCGGATTTCCTTGATGACGCGCTGCTGGGCACCGGTGAGCTTGTAGGGGAGGGCGTTGTAGCAGGAGTGGAAGTCCTCACCCACCTTGGGCATAGGAAAACCCTGTACCGAGCGGGAACGGACGTACTTCTGCTTGAGCAGGGAGAGCTGGAGGAAGAAGAGTTCCTCGAACTTGAGTCGGCGCCTGGCTCTTTGCAGGGCTTCGCCGTCCTTCGGGAAGTGAATGTTTACCAGTGCGTAACGTTTGCTCACGAGGGCGTTGTCACGCATCACGTATTCGGGCAGGGTCTCGGGGATCGTGTCGAGGTAGCTGTCCAGCGCGGAGGCTATGATCTTGCTCATCACCTTTCCCGTGATGCCTGAGTTCCTGAGCTTCTCGCTGCTAGGATATACGGCGCTGAAGCTGGTCTGGCCCTGTTTCATCTCGGCGGGAGCGTCGATTTCAGGATGGACCATATTGATGCGATTGCCGAAACTTTGCGGCTTGCCGAAGAATATGAAGCGGCTGCCCGGACTTAGGCGTTCGAAATTCCAGCGTATGCCCTTGAAAAACACGATTTCCATAGTGCCGCTGGCATCTTCCACCATAACGCTCATCCTCTTGCACTTTCCTGTGCGTATGGAACTCTCATCCTGTGGTATTGCTGAGGACCCGGGCCCGTAAAGAGTCCGGGACACCACGCTTGCCAGTATCTGTACCGAAGCGAGGTCAGGGGTGATTTCGGCAATGGGAGTGATGCCGTTGCGGTCGACATAACGGAAGGGAAAGAAGCTGACGAGATCTTCAACTGTCTCAATATCAAGCTCCTGCTTGAGCAGGGCGGCCCTTTTCGGACCTACTCCGCTCAGGTATTGTATACTGGTGTCCCTTCCTGTCATAGGCTATCTGCTCCCTCCTCCGAAGCCGCCTCCGCTGAAGCCGCCTCCTCCTCCGAACGAAGTCCCTCCTCCGAAACCGCCCTTGGCCTGGGCGCTTGCGGCGTGAGCCGCGTTGGAGTTGGTTATAGCCCGGGAGAGATAATGGGTGCGGAGTATGAGATCGCCCAAAGTGTCGCTGTCATAGCCTGTGGCCTGCTCGAAGACCTTGGGGTCAATGTCCTTGAGCTGTTTTGCCACCTTCTCCGCCATGCCGTAGAGGGCGCCGAATACGAGGTATTCCTTCCACAGGGTGACTTCTACAGTCTCGCGCTCGTCAATGAGGGTGAAGTCGGAAAGGAACTTCTTGAATCCCAGAAGATTGCGTGCCTGCTGCTGCCCTTCCGGAGTAAACTTCAGTCCTCGGGTGTATGCGTTTGCGGAGAGCTGTCGCGTGCCCTCGCTCTCGCAGAGTTTCACCCATTCCGCCACCTCGGAATCGTGTCTCTTTGACCATCTGGAGAACTCCTTGTCCTGGAGTATGCGGTCGCTGCCGCTGGCTTTGAGCATCATCGAGTAAAGTCCTGCTTCTATCCTGTCGAGTCCGCTGTCTCCCTTGTCGGAGAAGGCGATTTCCACTTTCCCGTCGGCATCCTTGAACACGCTCAGTGTGCCATTGTATATCATTCTGAGTATCAGGGCGGAAGCTATTGAATTCTCGAGCTTGGACTCTCCGAGCTGCTTGAGCACCCAGTTGGATTGGGCCAGCTCTCCTCCGAAAGGAATGTCGCGGCACCAGCCGACTTCTGAAGGCTTCATTCCGAGAATCTGCTTCTTTCTTGCCTTCACGGCTAGAGTTGCCAGCCCCACGCTTCCTGCCAAGATGGTCACGAACATCAGGATTACGAAAAGCACCTCATCGTCTTCTTCCTGATCTTCGTAGTCGGATCCTTGGACGGCTATGGAATATACATCCTCGAAACTGCGGGCCTGACGGCTCGGGGAATCGAAGATACCCTTGTCGAAGCGGAGCAGAACGATGACGGAACTGTTGGAGCGGAAGCGCTCGGTGCTCTGGTAGATTACGCGCCCGTCCGAGAAATGGCAGCTGCCCACGAATCCGAAGCCCCAGGCGCGGGTCCAGCTGGTGTCGATCTGTGCGACGGGGGAGGATATGCTTACGCTTACATTTTCCGGACGCGAACTAAGTCCTGGGGAGACGAGCTGCAGGTGGAGCATGTCGTAGTCGTCGAGCGACTTGACTGCGTTGCTCATAGTGTAGCTCACGTTGAATACGTGGTCGCCGTAAGAACCTACGCCCCAGCAGATTTCCACACCCTTGCCGGTCTGCACAATTCCGCACTTGCCTTCTTTCTGGCGCAGGCTTCGGTCCACGTCCCAGACACCTATGTCGGTGAATTCCCTTCCGCTCTCATCGCTGACCTTGAGATCGCTTACCCGTATGTCGCCGAGATTCTGGCGCACCAGATACCATTCGGTCCCGTCAGCCACGCTCACGTCCCATCGTTCGCTGATGCGCGCGCTGCCGTCCTTCTGCAACTCGAGCTTGATGCTTATGTCCCTGATGGCCTGTTCATATGCATTGGCGGCAATGGAAAAGCCCAATGCCGCCATAAAGATAGTCAGAAGCCTTCGCATCGTCTAGATGTTGATTTCAGGCATTTCCTTCTTGGACTCGACTTCCTTCAGGTATTCCTTGACAGCGAACTTGAGGATGCCCGCCACGAAGGAGTCAGGGAACTGGCGCACGAGGCGGTTGTACTTGGTGACACTGTCATTGAATACCATCCTGCTCATACGCACCTGGTTCTCATAGGTGTTGAGGCTGTCCATCGTCTTGGTGTAGGTGGCATCGGCCTTGAGCTGAGGGTACTGCTCCGCAACCAGCTTGATGCGGGCTGAGGCTGAGCTGAGGATTTCTTCCTGGGCGTTGACATCCTCGGCGCTGCTGGTCCTGGTGATGTCGCGGCGCTGCTTGATGACGTCCACGAGGGTGTTGTACTCGTGCTCATTGTATGACTTGGTGAGCTTCACCAGGGAACTGATTGCATCCCAGCGGCTCTGCTGCTGCACGCCTATCTGGCTCATTGAATTCTGACACATTTCATCGGCTGACACGAGCTTGCGCTGCACACCGATAAACCAGAGAATAAGAATTGCCACAATGGCAATGATGACGATTACTGTAATCATAAGCGTAAATAGCTAAATAATGCGTTAATTCCCTCAAATATAGCAAAAAAATGCCGACTCGCAAACAAAAGGGAGGCCAAGCCCAAGGGCCTGGCCTCCTTTGTCAAATCTTGTCAGTCGAAGACTAGAGCTTCGGACCGGCTGCTACGAGAGCCTTGCCGGCTTCGTTGTCCTCGTACTTGTGGAAGTTCTTGATGAAACGTCCGGCGAGGTCCTTTGCCTTCTCCTCCCAGATGGAAGCGTCAGCGTAGGTGTCGCGAGGATCGAGGATGCCGGTGTCAACACCCTTGAGCTCGGTAGGAACCTCGAAGTTGAAGTAAGGGATGTTCTTGGTAGGAGCCTTGTCGATGGAACCGTCGAGGATGGCATCGATGATACCGCGGGTGTCACGGATGGAGATACGCTTTCCGGTACCGTTCCAGCCGGTGTTTACGAGGTATGCCTTGGCGCCGCTCTTCTCCATTCTCTTCACGAGTTCCTCAGCGTACTTGGTAGGGTGCAGCTCGAGGAAGGCCTGGCCGAAGCATGCGGAGAAGGTAGGAGTTGGCTCTGTGATGCCGCGCTCGGTACCTGCAAGCTTTGCGGTGAATCCTGAGAGGAAGTAGTACTTGGTCTGCTCAGGGGTGAGGATGGATACCGGAGGAAGAACTCCGAATGCGTCTGCGGACAGGAAGATGACCTGCTTTGCTGCAGGGCCCTGGGAAGCAGGACGGACAATCTTGTTGATGTGATAGATAGGGTAGGATACGCGGGTGTTCTCGGTCACGCTCTTGTCGTTGAAGTCGATCTTGCCGTTCTCGTCAACGGTTACGTTCTCGAGAAGTGCATCGCGACGGATGGCGTTGTAGATATCAGGCTCGGACTCCTTGTCGAGCTTGATTACCTTTGCGTAGCAACCGCCCTCGAAGTTGAACACACCCTCATCGTCCCAGCCGTGCTCGTCGTCACCGATGAGCAGACGCTTAGGGTCGGTGGAAAGGGTGGTCTTGCCGGTTCCGGAGAGACCGAAGAAGATGGCGGTGTTCTCACCGTTCATATCAGTGTTGGCAGAGCAGTGCATTGAAGCGATGCCCTTGAGAGGGAGGTAGTAGTTCATCATTGAGAACAGACCCTTCTTCATCTCGCCGCCGTACCAGGTGTTGAGGATAACCTGCTCCTTGCTGGTAACGTTGAATGCAACAGCGGTGTCGGAACGGAGACCGAGCTCCTCGTAGTTCTCAACCCTTGCCTTGGAAGCGCAGTAAACAACGAAATCAGGCTCCTGGTCGAACTCTGCCTGGTTCTGAGGACGGATGAACATATTGGTCACGAAGTGGGCCTGCCAAGCAACTTCCATAATGAAGCGAACCTTCATGCGGGTGTCCTTGTGGGTGCCGCAGAAACCGTCCACAACGAAGAGCCTCTTGCCTGAGAGCTCCTTGGTGGCGAAGTTCTTGAGCTCCTTCCAAGCCTTCTCGGAGAGCTCGTGGTTGTCGTTAGGATACTCCGGAGTGTTCCACCATACGGTGTCCTTGGAGTTCTTGTCCATAACGATGTATTTGTCCTTAGGAGAACGTCCGGTGTAAACGCCGGTCATTACGTTGATAGCGCCCAGCTCGGTCACCTGGCCCTTGTCGTAGCCTTCAAGACCTGGCTTGGTCTCCTCATTGTAGAGGACTTCGTAGGTCGGATTGTAAAGGATTTCAGTGGTTCCTTTGATTCCGTACTTGCTTAAATCAATCTTAGCCATAATTAAAATATAATGTAATTTGTTTTTATCTCTGCATTCGGTTTATGCCTTGCAAAAATCGCGCGCAAATATAGTTATTTTCCAGGAAAAGAGCAATAATTGCCAAATTGTCATTTTACCTTGGAGTCGCAGTACCAGCAGCGGGTGCTGCCTCCCAGACCTGGACGGAAGCGCGGCTGCACTTTCTCGTGGTTGCAGATGCACTTCGGGTTGCTGCAGTGAAGGGTGCTGTCGAGTATCGGTTCCTCCTGCTCCGGCATCTTGTGCTCAGGGTCATCCTTCCACTCGAGAAGCTTGGTAATCAATGCCATACGCACAAATTTGCCGTTCTCTACCTGACGGAAGTAGGCCGCTCTCGGGTCATTGTCAACTTCGGTGAGGATTTCGTTCACGCGCGGAAGCGGGTGGAGTACGGCCATCTTTTCCTTGGCGAGCGCCATACGCCTGGAGTCGAGCACGAAGCTGTCCTTCACGCGGTCGAACTCGTCCTCGTCCAGGAACCTCTCCTTCTGCACACGGGTCATATAGA
Organism: Bacteroidales bacterium; assembly: GCA_004555145.1. The sequence goes on from SFJB01000004.1 coordinate 16,355, forward strand.
GCACGTCGAGTTCCGGCATCGCCTCGTCCAGGTTGTCGGTTTCACGGTACTGTATTCCCATCTTGTCGCATACGTCCTGCTTGATGTAGTCCGGAAGCCTGAGTTCGTGCGGGGCTATGAGCACCACCTTGATGCCTTCGTAGCGGGAAAGCGCCTTGATGAGGGAGTGCACGGTGCGTCCGAAACGCAGGTCGCCGCAGAAACCTATGGTCATATTGCCTATGTGGCCGAGTTCGCGCTTGATGGTGAGCAGGTCGGTGAGGGTCTGGGTCGGGTGGCTGTGGCTGCCGTCCCCGGCATTGATTATCGGCACCTTTGCAACTTCGGCAGCGGCCAGAGGCGCGCCTTCGATATAGTGCCTCATCGCGATGACATCGGCGAAGCAGCCCACAACGCGTATGGTGTCCTGCACCGTCTCGCCCTTGCTTACGGACGAGCTCTTCGCGTCGGAGAAGCCCAGCACGTTTCCGCCAAGCTCCATCATTGCCGAGGTGAAGCTCAGGCGCGTGCGGGTACTCGGCTCATAAAAGAGAGTCGCGAGCTTCCTGTGGGCCATCAGGTCCTGGTATTTCTCCCTGTTTGCGATGATGTCCTCAGCCATCGTCACAATCTGATCGGTCTCTTCCCTGGTGAGATCCGTAGGGTCAATCAAATGCTTCATATCACAAGTTTCTTTTTGCTGTCGGCCAAAAGCCTCATATTCATAACGAATTCCTGAATTCTATGATCTTTTCTTTCCATTCAAGCGCGATGTAGCCCTCTTCGGCAGCCACTTCCACGAGGGTGTCGAGATTGCTGAGGGAGAAGTTGCGGGTGCCTGCGGCGGCGATGCGCTCGAGCCCCTTCTTCATTCCGTAGGTGAAGATGCTGACTATTCCCAGCACTTCGGCTCCGGCTTCTCGAAGGGCTTCCACCACGTCGATGGCGCTTCCGCCCGTGGATATCAGGTCTTCCACTACCACGACCTTGGTGCCGGGTTCCATACGGCCTTCGATGCGGTTGTTGCGTCCGTGGCTCTTGCTCTCGCCCCTGACGTAGCCCATGGGAAGTCCGAGCAGGGTGGCAGTGATGGCGGCGTGTGCGATGCCGGCGGTAGAGGTGCCCATAAGCATCTCACATTCAGGGTAATGCTCTTTTACGAGCTGGGCGAGTCCGTGCTCCACCTTATCCCTTGTGGCAGGGGCGGAGAGGGTGAGACGGTTGTCGCAGTAGATAGGGCTCTTGATGCCGCTGGCCCAGGTGAACGGTTCCTCAGGTCTGAGGAAAACTGCTCCGATGGAGAGGAGTTCTTTTGCGATTAGACGGTCCATTGCTACTATAGTTCCGTAAATATGATATTGTTATATGTTCAAAAATTCGTGTACGCAGCGCATATAGGCGGCGAGAGGGTCGGCTGCGGCGGTGACTGGACGTCCTACCACTATGTAGTCGGAACCGATCTCCCTGGCGCGGGCGGGGGTGGTGATGCGCACCTGGTCATCCTTGCCGGATTCGGCGAAACGTATGCCCGGGGTTACGGTAATGAAGGCGCTGCCGCAGGCTTCCTTTACCATACCGGCTTCGAGAGGGGAGCATACGACCCCGTCCAGACCTGCCTCGCGGGCGTTGGAGGCATATTTCACTATGGTCTCATTAATCCCGGCGCCTATGAGCAGTTCCTTCTGCATCCTCTCCTCGCTGGTGGAGGTGAGCTGGGTCACGGCGATGAGCAGTGGACGGCTGCCGTCTTCTGCGGTGAGACCTTCGAGGGCAGCCTTCATCATCTCAATGGTGCCGGCTGCGTGGACGTTGCACATGTCGACCCCCAGGCCGGCGAGCACGCGCATGGCCTTCTTCACCGTGTTGGGGATGTCGTGGAGCTTGAGGTCGAGGAAGACCTTGTGTCCGGCGGCCTTGATGTCCCTTATTATGTCCGGACCTTCGCTGTAGTAGAGTTCCATTCCCACCTTGAGGAAAGGCTTCCTCCCGCAGTCCTTGAAGAGCGAAAGGAAATCGTTCATCTGCTGCCTGCCGTTGAAGTCGCAGGCTATGATCACGTCTTTTGCCATATCTATTCTATGATACCTGTTATTTCATTCAGACTTTCTATGCCCAGCTCTTCCATCAGGGATGGGAGCTGCCCGACTATTTCCTTGCATGCAAAAGGGTTGCGCAGATTCTCCGCACCCACCTGCACCGCCGAGGCTCCTGCCATCATCATCTCGATGACGTCCTCGGCCCCCGCGACTCCTCCACAACCCATCACAGGGATGCGGCAGGCCCTGCTCACCTGATATACCATCCTCAGCGCGAGCGGGAATACGGCCCTTCCGGAGAAGCCTCCCATCTTGTTGGCTATCACCGGCTTGCGCTTCCTGATGTCTATCCTCATACCGAGCAGGGTGTTGATGAGCACCAGTCCGTCGGCGCCGGCATCTTCGCAGGCGCGGGCTATTGCCACAATGTCACTGACATTCGGACTGAGCTTGATGAAAAGAGGCTTGTCGCAGGCTTTGCGTGCCGCCCGTGTGACCGCGGCCGCAGCCCCGGGCTCAGTCCCGAAGGCCATTCCTCCGTTGTGCACGTTGGGGCAGGAGATGTTCACCTCTATCATATCTATGCCTTCGCAGGCTGATGCCTTTTCGCAGCAGTATGCATACTCGTCAATGCTGAATCCGCTGATGTTGGCTATCACGCAGCCGTCGTAAACCTTTCTGAGCTGAGGAACCTTTTCGTTCACGAGCACGTCTATTCCCGGGTTCTGCAGACCCACGGAATTGATCATGCCTCCCGGACATTCGGCGATGCGCGGAGTGGGATTGCCGAAGCGGGCTTCCCTGGTCGTGCCCTTGAGGCTGATGCCTCCGAGGCAGTTGAGGTCGAAGCTGTCGGCGAGCTCCAGTCCGAATCCGAAGGTGCCGCTGGCCGGAATCACCGGGTTTTTGAGCTTGATGCCGCAGAGCTCGATCTGCATGTCCTTTACTGCCATATAATGTCCTCCTTGTCAAATACCGGTCCGTCCTTGCATATTCTTTTTGTGCCGGTGAGAGTGTGGCAGCTGCAGCCGTAGCAGAAGCCTGCGCCGCAACCCATCCTCTCCTCCAGGCTGGCTTCCCCGCCACATTCCAGAGCCGTGCATACCGCCTTCATCATGGGAAGGGGACCGCAGGTGTAGAAGCGGTCGAATTCAGGGGCTTTTGCGGCAATGGCGTCGGTCACGAAGCCCTTGATGCCTTCGCTCCCGTCCATGGTGGCAATTACGGGCTCAATGCCGAGCTGGCGGAACTCCTCGCGCAGCACGATTTCGCAGGCACGGTTGAAGCCGAGCACCACGCTGAGCTTCTTCCCGCGGGCGAGCAGGGCTTTGGCAAGGAAGTACATCGGGGCACTGCCCAGACCGCCTCCGACAAGCAGGGCTGAATCGCGGGCGGCATCCGGGTCGAAGCCGTGGCCCAGAGGGAGCAGCAGCTCCAGCTCCTGGCCGGGGCGGAAGCCTGAGAGCTCCTTTGTGCCGGCACCTACGGTCTTGTAAATCAGGGTGATGTGCCTGTCATCGGCATCGCAGACCGAAATGGGACGGCGAAGGTAATAGCCGGGGATGGCTATGTCGACGAACTGTCCCGGAGCGGGAACCTGGCCGCAGCAGTCACCGATGAGCTCCAAACGATAGCTCCTGAAGGCTATCTCTTCGTTGCTCACTATGGTAAAAACTGATTTCAGCATATTGTGGATTATTGTTTATCTTCCCAGACTATGCGCCCGTCCCTGATGGTCATCATAACCCGGCCGCGTACTCTCAGTCCGTCAAACGGGGTGGAATGGCCTTTGGACAGGAAATGGCTGCTGTCGATGGTGAATTCCTTACTGGTGTCAATGATGGTGATGTCGGCGCGTGAGCCCTCCTGCATAACTTCCGGGAGGCGGAATATGCGCCGAGGGGAGTCGGTCAGGGCTTCGAGCACCCTTTCCAGGGAAAGTTTCCCTCCCAGCACGAGCTTGGTGTAGAGCACAGGGAAGGCTGTTTCGAGTCCTGTGATGCCCATTGCGCTGTGGGCCAGGCCGCGCGACTTCTCCTCCGCCGAATGCGGGGCGTGGTCGGTGGCGATGGCGTCTATGGTGCCGTCCCTGAGTCCTTCGATGAGGGCATCGCGGTCGCGTGCGGAACGTAGCGGCGGGTTCATCTTGAAACGCCCGTCCTCCTGGAGATCCCCGTCGCAGAGGGCGAGGTAGTGAGGTCCGGTTTCGCAGCTGACCCTGATCCCGCGGTCCTTCGCCCTGCGTATCAGGTCCACGCTCTCCGCTGTGGAGATGTGGCATACGTGGTAGCGGCAGCCGGTGAGCCGGCTGAGCTCCAGGTCGCGCTTTATCTGGCCCCATTCGCTCTCGGAACATATTCCCTTGTGGCCGTGGGCCCTGCAATATGCGCCGTCGTGTATGTATCCTCCGCGGAGCAGCCTGTTGTCCTCGCAGTGCGCCGCGATGATGCAGTCCTCTGCCGCCGCGGCTTCCATTGCCTTGAGCATCATATCGGCACTCTGTACTCCGCTGCCGTCATCGGAAAAGGCCACGCAGCTGCCCTTGAGCGCCGCGAAGTCCACGAGCTCCAGGCCCTTGCGGCCCTTGGTGATGGATGCGTACGGGAGCACCTCCACCACGGCGTCGCGGTCTATGATTTCCTGCTCCACGGCCAGGGTTTGAGGGCTGTCGGGAACCGGGTTGAGGTTGGGCATCGTGCACACGGTGGTGTATCCTCCGCGCGCTGCGGCCATGCTGCCGCTGAGTATTGTTTCCTTGTATGAATAGCCGGGCTCCCTGAAATGGACGTGAAGGTCGGCGAAGCCTCCGCTGACTATGCATCCCGCGGTGTCGATGACGCGGGCATCCGGACCGGCCTCGAGATTGAAGCCCTTCCGGCTGATTACGCCGTCCCTGATCAGAATGTCGGGACCGCTACCTTTTAACAACAGGTCCTGAGCCATAACGATTTCTTACAAAGATAGGAACAATAGTCGGGAAAACAGCAAAAATTTTATCAACATTGGAAAAAACAAAATTGTCGATAACTTCTTTTGGTCTGACTGAAGTAAAATTGTAACTTTGCACTTTCATTGGAGTGAACAAGTTCCGCTATATAATGAAAGTTAGTGTAATAATGGGTTCAAAAAGCGACTGGGATGTAATGTCAGCCGCTTGTCAGACTCTCGAAGAGTTCGGAGTCCCCTACGAAAAGAAGGTTATCAGTGCCCACCGCACCCCGGAGTTTTTCTGCAACTATATGGCCACTGCCAGGGAAAGGGGAGTGGACGTGGTGATTGCAGGTGCCGGCGGCGCCGCCCATCTTCCCGGTATGGCCGCGGCTATGACCACCCTTCCCGTAATAGGCATACCTATACGCAGCAAGGCTCTCAACGGATTGGATTCTCTCCTCTCCATCGTTCAGATGCCGTCCGGCATCCCTGTCGCCACAATGGCGATTGACGGGGCCAGGAACGCTGCTCTCCATGCAATTTCCATTCTAGCCCTCCAGGACAGGGAACTCGCGTCCAGGCTGGAGGCTTTCCGTAAAATACAAGCAGAAAAAGTCCTTCAAACAGAGCTTTAGCAATGAAAGCACATCGCATCTTCGTAGAAAAGTATTCGGAGTTCCAGGTTGAGGCGCAGAGTCTCAGGAATGAGTTCAACGAAAACCTTTCTCTGAACATCCGTACCCTGAGGCTTGTGAATGTCTATGACCTCTTCGGATTTTCGGATGAACTCCTCGAGAAATGCCGCTACACAGTGTTCGGCGAGACTGTGACCGACTGTGTCAGCGACGAATGCCCGCTCGAGGGAAAGAAATATCTGGCCGTGGAATACATACCGGGCCAGTTCGACCAGAGGGCCAGCTCCGCCGTGGAGTGCGTGCACCTCATAGACCCTTCTGCAGACGTGAGAATCAAGAGCTCGCGTCTGCTTGTTTTTGACGACGATATGTCCGAAGAGGACCTTCAGGCCGTTCGCCATTACTTCATCAATGCCGTGGAGTCCCGCCCCAAGGATCTCTCCAGGCTCTGCGAGGCGGATGCGGTGGACGTGAAGCCGCTTGCGGATATGGGCGGATTCATCGAGATGCAGCCCGGGGATTATGCGGACTTCTGCAGGAAATGGGGCCTGGCGATGAACACCGACGACCTCGCGGAAGTTGTAGCATACTTCCGCAGGGAGGGCCGCAATCCGAGCGAGACAGAGCTGAGGATACTCGACACCTATTGGAGTGACCACTGCCGCCACACCACCTTCACCACCGAGCTCGAGTCCATCACCGTGGACGATTCCTTCATGCGCGAAGAGTTTGAGTCCGAGCTGGGCGAGTTCCACAGGATGCGCAAGGAACTGGGGCGCGAGGGCAAGAGCCTCTGCCTTATGGAACTTGCTACCATAGGCGCGCGCTACCTCAGGAAGAAGGGTCTGCTCGACGATTTGGAACAGAGCGAGGAGAACAACGCGTGCAGCATTTTCGTGGATGTGGATGTGGACGGAGTGAAGGAGAAATGGCTGCTCCAGTTCAAGAACGAGACCCACAATCACCCTACCGAGATCGAGCCGTTCGGCGGCGCCTCCACCTGTCTGGGCGGAGCGATACGCGACCCTCTTTCCGGCAGGTCATACGTATATCAGGCGATGCGCGTGACGGGCGCGGGAGACATATGCCGCCCTGTCAGCGAAACCCTTCCGGGAAAGCTTCCGCAGCGTGTAATCAGCCGCAAGGCGGCTTCAGGCTATTCGAGCTACGGCAACCAGATAGGTCTGGCGACCACCCACGTGAGGGAGATTTTCCACGAGGGTTACACTGCCAAGCGACTTGAGGTCGGTGCCGTGGTCGGAGCCGTGAAGGCATCTGCGGTGCGCAGGGAGAGCCCGGCTCCGGGGGATGTGATTCTGCTGCTCGGAGGACGCACCGGAAGAGACGGAATCGGAGGAGCCACTGGCTCATCCAAGGAGCACACCGAGGCATCCATAGAAACCTGCGGCAGCGAGGTGCAGAAGGGCAACGCGCCTGAGGAAAGGAAGCTGCAGAGGCTGTTCCGCCGTCCGGAGGTGACCTCTCTGATCAAGAAATCCAATGACTTCGGTGCCGGCGGCGTGAGCGTAGCCATAGGCGAGCTGGCTCCGGGACTTGACATATATCTCGACCGCGTACCCGTGAAGTACAGCGGCCTCAACTCCACCGAGCTCGCCATCAGCGAGTCCCAGGAAAGGATGGCCGTGGTGGTCTCTGCCGCCGACAGGGAAAAGTTCGAGCAGTATTGCCTCGCCGACAACGTGGAGGTGACCTACGTGGCAGACGTCACCGACAGGGGCAGGATGAGGATGTTCAACGGCGGAGTGGCAGTGGCTGACCTCAGCCGCGAGTTCATAGACAGCGCCGGCGCGAAACACTACTCCAAGGCAACGCTTGCCGCAGTGGAGGACAGGGACCCGTTCGCTCTCGGACTGAAGTCTGAGAATCTCAAGGACAGGTTCTTCGAACTGATGGAACTGCCTAACGTGGCTTCCCAGAAGGGACTCGTGGAGATGTTCGACTCCACAATCGGCCGTTCTACCGTGCTTATGCCTTACGGCGGAGCGCTTCAGACTACAGAAACCCAGGTTTCAGTGCAGAAGCTTCCTGTGGACGGATATACCGACACTGCCAGCGTGATGGCCTTCGGCTACAATCCTTTCATCTCTTCCTGGAGCCCTTACCACGGAGCGGCCTACGCCGTAGTGGAGGCCTGCACCAAGGTGGTTGCAAGCGGAGCAGACTACTCCCGCATGCGTTTCTCCTACCAGGAATATTTCGAGAGGATGAGTTCCGACCCTCACAGTTGGGGCAAGCCTCTCGGCGCCCTGCTCGGTGCCCTGAAGATGCAGAGAACCCTTGGACTACCTTCAATCGGAGGCAAGGATTCCATGAGCGGAACCTTCGAGCACATCAACGTGCCGCCTACCCTGATTGCCTTCGGCATCACCACGGTGGACGCATCCCAGGTCATTTCTCCTGAATTCAAGTGGGAGGGCAACCGCCTCTACCTCATACGGCATACCCCTCTCGGCAACAGGATGCCTGATACGGAGCAACTCAAGCGCAACTGGGAGTACGTGCATTCCCAGATAGCCGCCCGTAACATCGTCTCAGCCTGGTCTGTTGGCTTCGGCGGAGTCGCCGAGGGACTTGCCAAGATGAGTTTCGGAAATCTCTTCGGAGTGGACGTGAGGGTTGACGAGAGGGATCTCTTCTCTTACGGCTACGGCTCCATCCTTGTGGAGTCCGAGGCTGAACTCGACTTCCCTGCGGCCGAATATCTGGGCTGCGTCACGGATGGGGAGGACGGTATGCTGCGCGTCAACGGAGAACGCATCAGCGTGGATGAACTGCTGGAGGCCAACTCCCGCCGCTATTCCCGCATATATCCTGAGAATTCGGTGCCGGCAAAGCATAAGATATTCAATATCAAGGCCCAGGGAGATTATAAGAAACTCCGCTGGCAAGGCGGCAGGGTGGAGCATCCTCTGGTGTATCTGCCTGTGTTCCCGGGCACCAACTGTGACTATGACACCGCCAAGGCCTTCCGCAAGGCCGGTGCGGAGGTCCGTCCTGACGTCTTCTGCAACCTGCGCGAAGAGGATGTCAGAGAGTCCATAGCACGTATGGTGAAGAACATCTCCGAGTGCCATATCCTTGCCCTTTCCGGAGGTTTCTCGGAGGGCGACGAGCCTGACGGAAGCGGCAAGTTCATAGCTTCCGTGCTGAGCAATGCCGAGGTGTCCGCGGCCATTGACGGCCTTCTGAAGCGCGGCGGACTCATACTTGGAATCTGCAACGGTTTCCAGGCCCTCGTGAAGAGCGGACTTCTGCCATACGGCAAGACGGGAACCCTTACCAGGGAATCTCCGACCCTCTTCAGAAACGACATCAACCGCCACATCTCGAAGATGGTTACAACCCGCGTGGCAAGCACCCGTTCCCCTTGGCTCGCTTCGATGAAGGAGGGAGACCTCCACACCATTGCGGTCAGCCACGGAGAAGGCAAGTTCGTGGTAAGCGACGCCCTCGCAAAGGAACTCTTCGAGCGCGGGCAGGTGGCTTTCCAGTATGTGGATCCGTTTACCGGCAATCCTACCATGGAGTCCCCGTACAACCCTAACGGCTCTTCCCACGCCATCGAGGGCATAATTGATCCTAGCGGTCAGATACTCGGCAAGATGGGCCACAGCGAGCGCTATGAGCGCAACGTGTTCAAGAACATAGACGAGGAGATGGAGCAGCCGCTCTTCGAGAATGCAGTCAACTACTTCCGCAGAAAATAACATGACAAAGAAGGAACTCATATTCGACGGCAACGAGAAGAGGGTGTACAATACCGACGACCCGGCGACCGTGGTCTTCCATTTCAAGGACGTGGCAACGGCGTTCAACAACGTCAAGACGGCTGTCTTCCCCCGCAAGGGTATAGTCAACAACAGGATTTCCGCCTATATTTTCGATTACCTCGGGAAGAACGGCATCTATACCCATTACATTGCCACACTCAACGATCGCGAGCAGCTCTGCCGCAAGAGCGAGAACATACCGCTCGAGGTGGTGGTGCGCAACTATATCGCCGGAACCCTGTCCGACAGGCTGGGAATCGAGGAGGGCACCAAGCCTTCCACGGTCATCTATGACCTCAACTACAACAATTCCGACCTCGGCGATCCTCTTATCAACGACACCCAGGCAGTGGCTCTGGGCATAGTCGACTTCAACGACCTGCGTACCATCTACGATACCGCCCACAGGGTGAATACCCTCCTTCTGGACCTTTTCACCCCAATAGGCATCAAGCTCGTGGATTTCAAGCTCGAATTCGGACGCGACCAGTTCGGCCACATCATGCTCGTGGACGAAATAAGCCCGGACACCAGCCGTTTCTGGGATGCCGCCACCGACAAGAGGCTCGACAAGGACCGCTTCCGCCACGATCTCGGCTACATTGTGGCCTCATATGAGGAAGTGCTCAACAGGCTGCTTTCAATTCAGGATGAAAAAAGTAAATGATTATATGGCAAAGACTTACGAAAATGCAGGTGTGAACCTGGAAGCCGGATACGAAGTTGTGCGTCGCATCAAGCAGCACGTCGCATCCACCGCAAGAAAGGGCACGATGGGCAACATCGGAGCCTTCGGAGGAATGTTTGACCTTTCAGAGCTCGGGATCAAGGAGCCGGTGTTGGTGAGCGGCACTGACGGCGTGGGCACCAAACTCAAGATTGCCTTCGCTATGGACAAGCACGATACCGTGGGCATCGATGCAGTTGCGATGTGCGTGAACGATGTGCTCGCCCAGGGTGCGGAGCCTCTGGTATTCCTGGATTACGTGGCAGTGGGCCACAATATCCCGGAGCAGGTCGAGGCAATTGTGGCAGGCGTGGCTGAAGGCTGCCGCCAGGCCGGCTGCGCCCTCGTGGGCGGAGAGACGGCCGAGATGCCGGGTATGTACGAAGGCGGGGAATATGACATCGCCGGATACACCACTGGCGTAGTGGAGAAGTCGAAACTCATTGACGGAAGCAAGGTCAAGGCGGGTGACGTGCTCGTAGGCATTGCATCTACCGGCGTGCACTCCAACGGCTTCAGCCTGGTGCGCAAGATCGTTGCCGACAGCGGACACGACTATTTCGAAGAGATTCCCGAGTTCGGCGGGCGCAGGCTCGGCGACGTGCTCCTCACCCCGACGAGAATCTACGTGAAGCAGGTGCTCGACGTGATACGGAACTGTGACGTGCACGGAGTAGCCCACATCACCGGCGGCGGCTTCGACGAGAATATTCCGCGCGTGCTGCACGACGGTCAGGGCTTGGAGATACGCGAGGGCAGTTGGGAGATACTGCCGGTATTCCGTCTGCTCGAAAAGTGGGGCGGTGTGCCGCACAGGGAGATGTTCAACATCTTCAATATGGGAATAGGTATGGTGCTCGTGCTCGATGAATCCGAGGCACAGAGGGCAATAGAGATACTCGAATCCCACGGCGAGAAGGCCTCCGTCATAGGAAAGGTGACCTCCGAGCCGGGCGTGAACATCATCGCTGCGTAATGGCCATGATGACACTTGCAGTATTCGCGAGCGGCACGGGCAGTAATTTCGAGGCTATTGCCGATGCCTGTGCGGACGGACGCCTGGATGCCCGGGTTGCGCTGGTGGTTTGCGACAAACCCGGCGCGCCGGTAGTGGACAAGGCTGCCGCGAGGGGGATACGGACTTTCGTGTTCTCTCCCAAGGACTACGCCTGCAAGTCGGATTACGAGAAGGAAATCGTTGCCCTGCTCGACGGGCTCGGTGTGCAGCTGGTGTGCCTGGCGGGCTATATGCGCATAGTGTCCGCTACTCTGCTGGACGCGTACCGCGGACGCATCATCAACATCCATCCTTCGCTCCTGCCTGCGTTCCGGGGCAGCCGGGCGGTGGAACAGGCCGTCGAATACGGTGTCAAGGTATATGGCATCACCATACACTACGTCGATGAAGAGCTCGACGGAGGAAAGATAATAGCCCAGAGGGCTTTCGAATACGAGGGCTCCGACCCTGAGGAGGTCCACAGGCTGGGCCGGAAGGTGGAGCACCAACTTTATGTGGAAACAATACAGAAACTAATACAATGGCAAAAAGAGCATTAGTCAGCGTCAGCGACAAGAGCGGTCTTGTCGATTTCGTGAAGGGCCTCGTCGGGCTGGGATGGGAAATCATCGCCACCGGAGGCACACGCAAACTTCTGGAGGAAAGCGGAGTGAAGACCATAGGAATCAGCGAGGTCACCGCTTTCCCTGAGATCCTCGACGGCAGGGTGAAGACTCTGCATCCCAAGGTGCACGGAGGCATACTCGCACGTCGCGAACTTCCTGAGCATATGGCAACCCTCGCCGAGCAGGGCATAGAGACGATAGACCTCGTGTGCGTGAACCTGTATCCTTTCCGTCAGACCATTGCCAGGGAGGGTGTCAGTATGGCTGAAGCCATTGAAAACATCGACATAGGCGGTCCTTCGATGGTCCGCAGCGCCGCAAAGAACTGGAAGGATGTGACCATAGTATGCGACCCTTCCGACTATGCCACTGTCCTTGAAGAACTCAAGGCTGACGGCTCCACTTCCGACGACACCCGCCTGAAACTCTCCGCAAAGGCCTACACCCATACCGCAGAGTACGATATGTGCATAGCTTCATATATGCGCAAGCAGGCCGGACTCAACGAGAAACTCTTCCTGGAGTACGACCTCAAGCAGCCTCTCCGCTACGGCGAGAACCCTCACCAGCAGGCAAAGTTCTATGCCGCAACCGAGAAGTCTCCTTACTCCCTTGCCTTCGCCCGTCAGCTACAGGGCAAGGAACTCTCCTACAACAATATCCAGGATGCCAACGCGGCCCTCAACGTGGTGCGCGACTTCTCCGAGCCTTTCTGCGTGGCCCTCAAGCATATGAATCCTTGCGGAGCCGCTGTGGCCCCTACCATAGAGCAGGCCTGGCAGGAGGCATACGAGGCTGACAAGGTGAGCATCTACGGAGGAATCGTTGCAGTGAACCGCGAGCTTACAGCCGAGGTGGCTGCCGGGATGAAGCCTATTTTCCTCGAGATAGTCATCGCTCCTTCATTTACTCCGGAGGCTCTCGAGATACTCTCCACCAAGAAGAACCTCAGACTCCTGGAAGTGGATATGGAAGCAAGTTCCGGGGACGCGATGCAGTATATCAGCGTAAACGGAGGTATGCTTGCCCAGAGCCTGGATACCGGTGTGGAAGAGCTCAGCGCCGATATGTGCGTGACTGAGAAACGTCCGGACGAGGCTATGATGAAGGATCTCGACTTCGGCTGGAAGATAGTCAAGCACGTGAAATCCAACGCGATAGCAGTGGTAAAGGGCTGCCGCACCGCAGGTATAGGCGCGGGTCAGACCAATAGAGTGGGCTCAGCTGAGATTGCCCTCAAGGAAGCTCAGGCGGCAGGACTTACCGAAGGTCTGGTGCTCGCTTCCGACGGCTTCCTGCCGTTTGACGATACCGTGACCCTCGCCGCAAGCTACGGCGTGAGCGCCATCGTGCAGCCGGGCGGAAGCATTAGGGATGCCGATGCCATTGCCAAGGCCAACGAGCTGGGAATCACTATGCTCTTCACCGGAGTCAGACATTTCAAACATTGAGTTTTATGGAAGGGAAGAAAGTATTGGTGGTCGGAGGCGGCGGACGCTGCCACGCCATTGTGGACGCTCTTTCACGCTCGCCCCGGGTGTCAAAGATTTTCTGCGCCCCGGGCAATGCGGGCATAGCTCTTCAGGCAGAGAATGTGCCGATCAAGGATACTGACGTCAAGGCACTCAGGGAATTTGCCCTCAAGGAAGGCGTGGACCTTACAGTGGTTGGTCCCGAGGCTTCGCTTGCCAGGGGTATTGTGGATGAGTTCAGGGCTGCCGGCCTGGCAATCTTCGGCCATAGCCTTGCCGCCACCCGCATCGAGAGCAGCAAGGAGTTTGCCAAGGAGCTCATGCAGAAATACGGCATCCCTACCGCCGGATACAAGGCCTTTAGCTCCTATGACGAGGCCCTCGCCTATGTCAGCTCCCGTCCTTTCCCGGCAGTCCTGAAATATGACGGATTGGCTGCAGGCAAGGGAGTAGTGATAGCTTCCGATCTCAAGGAAGCGGAGGAGGCCCTGAAGATGATGCTTCTCGACGAAGGCTTCGGCGAGGGCAGGGTAGTGGTCGAGGATTTCCTCACCGGTCCTGAGTTCTCCTTCATGTGCTTCGTGGACGGGGAAAAGGTCTATCCTATGCCGCTTTCCCAGGACCACAAGCGCGCCTTCGACGGCGACAGGGGACCGAATACCGGAGGCATGGGCGCCTATACCGGACTTCCGTTCATTGACGGGAGCGACTGGGATTACGCTTACGAGAAGATAATGAAGGCGACAGCCGCTGCAATGTGCAGGGAAAACTGCCCTCTGAGCGGAGTGCTTTACGGCGGACTGATGAAGACGCCTCAGGGAATCAAGGTGATAGAATTCAATGCCCGTTTCGGGGATCCGGAGACCGAGGTGGTGCTGCCTCTGCTCGAGAGCGACATATACGACATATTCGAGTCCGTGGCCCTTTCCCGCGAGCCTCAGCCTCTGAAGTGGAAGAAGGCCGTGACCATGGGCGTGGTGCTCGCCTCCAAAGGCTATCCGGGATCCTACGACAAGGGCGCAGTCATCGAAGGCTGCGAAAAGCTTGATGCAAAGATATACCATATGGGCACGGCCATACGGGATGGTAAGCTCGTTACCGCTGGCGGAAGGGTGATGATGCTGGTTTGCGAAGGCCGCAGCATCGCCGAAGCCGCAGATAGGGTGTACTCCCAGATCGGGGAAATCAGCTGCGACAATCTCTTCTACCGCAGGGATATAGCCCACTGGGCCCTGGAGAACGGCGGAGGCCGCATCATCGACGGCAAGGCCGTTGCCGAGGCGGTGAAACAGTCGGTGAAGACCAGGGTGCAGGTGCTCGAAAAGCGTTTCGGGCGCAAGCCGTCGCTCACCGTGATCATCGTGGGTGAAAACCCTGCAAGTCAGGTGTACGTCCGAAACAAGGTGAAGACGGCCGCGTACGTGGGTATGGATTCCCGACTCGTGGAACTCCCTGAAAGCACGGGCGAAGCCGAGCTGCTTGCGCACATAGATGCCTTGAACAGGGATGCGTCTGTGGATGGAATACTCGTGCAGCTGCCTCTCCCAAAGCACATAGATGAGACCAAGGTCATATATGCCATAGACAGGTCCAAGGATGTGGACGCCTTCCATATTTTGAATGTCGGATCGCTATGGCTGGGGGATGCCTGCATCAAGCCATGCACTCCGAAGGGAGTCATTGAGCTCATCAAAAGCACGGGTACGGAGATTGCCGGCAAGCATGCCGTGGTCGTGGGCCGCAGCAACATCGTGGGCAAGCCGGTTGCAAAGCTTCTCCTAGATGAGAATGCCACCGTGACCATAGCGCATTCCCGCACTCCGGACCTTGGGGCCATCACCCGTTTGGCAGACATACTCGTGGTCGCCGTGGGCAAGGAAGCCGTGGTGACCGGGGATATGGTGAAGCCTGGTGCCGTGGTGATAGATGTGGGCATGAACAGGAACGCCGAAGGCCGCCTCGTTGGGGACGTGGATTTCCAATCCGCCGCCCTGAAGGCCTCCTGGATTACACCGGTTCCCGGGGGTGTGGGACCGATGACCATCGCTATGCTTATGGAAAACACCCTTGACTGCTTTGTGGACAGGTGCGAATCCTGCACGGAAAATGTCTGAATATAAATATACTTTCAAAAAGTTTCTCAAGGACTGGGCTCTGATTGTCAGTATGGTAATCGGAGCCTCGGCCTATCTTGCCTATCATTCGCTTCCGGCCCTGCACTGCGCCGGTCCTGTGCTCGAGGGCATAATCACCCATCTGCAGCCCCTGCTGATATTTGTGATGCTCTTTCTGTCCTTCTGCAAGATCGAGCCTCATCAGATGCGTCCGCACCGCTGGATGTTCCATCTGCTTCTGCTGCAGTGCGGCCTGTTCGTGCTGCTGGCGCTGCTGCTCGCTTTCGTGCCGGATCTACCGTTCAGGCACGGCTTCGAAACCGCCATGCTCTGCATCATCTGCCCTACGGCCACAGCCTGCGCCGTGGTCACAGGCAAACTCGGAGGCAATATGGCCGGGGTAGTGACCTACACC
>SFJB01000081.1 GCA_004555145.1 Bacteroidales bacterium
CCGAGAAAAGAGAGAAGAAGTTCCATACGGCATTATTCTTATTCAAAAAAGCAAATTGCGGAAGCTGCCTAATAGTTCGCGGTGATATGGAAGCAGTGCTCCTTCTTCTCATATTTCACCAGACACTTGCCGGCTTTCTTCCGCTCCAGGAGCACTTCGCCCAGAACCTTGGTGAGTTCGTAAGGCTGCATGAATTCCTCAGACTCATCCTCCCGCCAATAGCGGGTGTAGGTGATGTCGAAGGTGGTGCCGTAGCAATGGGCGGAATTGTCGCTGGCATTGGGATTGCCGCTGCGACGCAGCCTTTTCACATCCTCCTCAGTGCGCAGAAGAGAAGATACAACCAGCTTATAATCAAGCAGTTTCTTGGACTTCAGGGAATCGCTGAAAGCCATTGCTATATCCATCAGCTCGCGGGCGGCTCCATTGGTGAGATAAGGCATGGAATACCTCAACTCATCCACCACGTAGTAGTCGTTATCCTTCAGCTCCACCAATCCGGAAAGGCCGGAAAGCTCGTCCCTGGTCTGAGGCACGGAAGGGAGACCTATCTGCTTCGCCAGAGATACGTGGGCATCATTGAGGTCGGCAAAGAGCTTGGCGTAGGCAAGTCGGGGTCCATAGTATATTACCTCCCTGGCTACGGACTCCCCTGTACCGTCCACGTCATCGTCCGAATCGGTCTGCGTTTCCTCCTCCAAAGAGAGTTCGGCGGCATCGGCTTCAGCGGACGGGACAGGGCTCTCAGGCTGAGCTGAGACTGCAATGCCCACCTCGGCCTCCCGCGGCTCCCTCGTGCAGGATCTGCACAGGAGGAAGCCGCAGAGGAATCCGATAGCGAACTGTATGAGAAGTAACAGTAAACCTTTTGTGGATTTCTTCATATCTGTTCCATCTACGCCCTGAGTATAGGCTGGCGGGCAGCCTTGGTCTCGTCAGGACGGCCTATAGGCGTATTGTGCGGGGCGGAATGTAGGAGTTCCGGATCGTTTGCAGCCTCTTCGGCAATCTTGCGCATCACCGCGATGAAGGCATCCAGTGTCTCCAGAGACTCGGTTTCCGTAGGCTCGATCATTATCGCCTGGTGGAAGAGGAGAGGGAAATATATGGTCGGAGCATGGAAGCCGTAGTCGAGCAGGCGCTTGGCCAGGTCGAGAGTGCTGACCCCGTTGCTCTCAAGCAGTCCGTCGAAGACGAATTCGTGCTTGCATACGCTTTCGATTGGGAGCTTGTAGCAGTCCTTGAGCGACTCCTTGATGTAGTTGGCACCAAGGGTTGCGAGCTTGCCGGCCATCTTCACGTTCTCGCGTCCGAGCATAAGGATATAGGCATAGGCCCTGAGCATCACGCCGAAGTTGCCGTGGAATCCGCTCACCTTAGGGATGTGCAGGAAAGGCACAAGTTTCTCGGCTACGCCCACTGGACCGCTGCCCGGACCACCGCCGCCGTGCGGGGTGGAGAAGGTTTTGTGGAGGTTGAGGTGCATGATGTCGAAGCCCATGTCCCCGGGACGCACCATACCCAGGAGCGGGTTCATGTTGGCGCCGTCGTAGTACAGCAGTCCGCCGCAGTCGTGCACCAGGGCAGCGATTTCCCTGATTTCGTGCTCGAACAGACCGAGGGTGTTCGGGTTGGTCATCATGATTCCGGCGATGTCCGGTCCGAGGAGCGGCTTGAGCGACTCCACGTCCACGAGGCCGTTTTCCCTGGACTTCACAACCACGATTTCAAGGCCGCACACCGCTGCGGAAGCGGGATTCGTGCCGTGGGCCGAATCCGGGACTATGACCTTCACGCGGGCATTGTCACCCCTGCTGAGGTGGTACTCGCGCATCAGCATAAGTCCGGTGAGTTCACCGTGCGCACCGGCGCAAGGAAGGAAGGTGAAATGCTTCATTCCGGTGATGGCGGCAAGGGAACGGTCGAGACCTTCGATCACCTCGCGTGCACCCTTGACCGTGGAATCGGGCTGGAGCGGATGCAGGGAGCTGAATCCCGGCATCGCGGCCACCTCTTCATTGATCTTGGGATTGTATTTCATCGTGCAGGAGCCGAGCGGATAGAAGCCCGTATCCACGCCGAAGTTCATCTGGCTGAGATTGGTGTAATGGCGCACCACATCCGGTTCGCTGACCTGGGGCAGCTCGAGCGGAGTATGGCGCCACACCTTGCCCTCTCGAGGCAGGGTGCCTTTGCTTTCAGGAAGTGAAAAACCTATCCTTCCCTCTTTGGAAAGCTCGAATATGAGTTTGTCGTAGTATTTCATCTTCAGAGAGCTTTAACGATTTCAACTATCCTGTCGAGATCCTTCCTGTCAGCCTTTTCGGTGACGCAGAAGGTCACGTAGCCTTCCTCTGTCTGGAGGGCAGCGAAATATCCGGCATCCAGAAGAGCCTGCTGGAGTTTCTCCACGTCGCACAGAGGCTTGAGCACAAACTCCTTGAGGAAATCCTGGTCGTAAACCTGTTCGAAGCGGCCCGTGGCGAGCAGGGCGTCGTGCAAGTAGTGCGCGCCTTCGTAGCTGAGTTCGTTCACGCGGCGCAGGCCTTCAGGTCCCATGAGCGAGAGGTACACGGTGCACCAGAGTGCCATAAGGGACTGGTTGGAGCAGATGTTGGAGGTAGCCTTTTCGCGGCGTATGTGCTGCTCCCTGGCCTGGAGCGTGAGCACGTAGCAACGCTTTCCGGACGCGTCCTCGGTCTGTCCCACAATACGTCCTGGCAGCTTGCGCATATATTCGTTGCGGCAAGCCATGAAGCCCACGTAAGGACCACCGTAGCAAAGAGGGATTCCCAGGCTCTGACCGTCACCGACAGCAACGTCGGCACCCCATTCGGCAGGGGTCTTCACGACGGCAAGGGCAGAGGGGTCGCAATACTCCACGAGCAGGGCGCCCTTGGAGTGCACGAGATCCGCGAGGCCGCTGTGGTCCTCGATGACTCCGTAGCGGTTTACTGAAGGGACGATGACGCCGGCGAGGTCAAGCACTCCCTCGGCTACATCCTCGGCAATGCTGTCGGACACGACTATGTTGACTCCGGAATACTTAGCATAGGTCCTGATGACCTCTATTACCTGCGGGAGCAGGGATGCGGCCACGATGACCGAATTCCTCTTCTTGGTGCAGGCGACGCACATCCTCACGGCCTCTGCCGCTGCGGTAGGTCCGTCATACATCGAAGCATTGGAGACATCCATTCCGGTGAGTCGGCAAATCATTGTCTGCCACTCGAATATGTATCTCAGGGTACCCTGGGAGATCTCGCATTGATAAGGGGTGTACGCGGTGAGGAACTCGCTGCGGGAAGTGATGTAAGGGATGACGGACGGCACGTAATGGTCGTATGCACCCTGACCCACGAACACCTTGAGGCGGCTGTTCTTCGCGGCGAGGGACTCGAAGAAATCCCTGACCTGCTGCTCGCTCATTGCCTCAGGAAGATCGTACTCTCCCTTGTAGAGACAGTCTGCGGGTACATCCGAATAGAGGTCGTCCAAAGAGCCGACCCCTATCCTGTCAAGCATCACGCGGATATCTTCCTCCGTCTGGGGAAAATAGCAGAACTTTGACATATTGCAGCAATGCTTATTTTGCGATTTCAGCGTAGGCGGCGGCGTTGAGAAGGGCATCGAGCTCTCCCCTGTCGCTCATCTCTATCTTGATGATCCAGGCGCCGTATGCATCCTCGTTGATGAGTTCCGGCTGATCCTCGAGGGCTTCGTTGCATGCAACAACCTTTCCGGATACCGGAGTGATGAGCTCGCTGGAGGTCTTCACGCTTTCGAGTGCACCGAAGTCGTCTCCGGCATTGAATTCATCGTCAACATCCGGCATATCCACGTAAGTTATGTCTCCCATCTCGCTCTGCGCGAAGTCAGACACACCGATGATGGCCACGTTGCCGTCAACTTTTACCCATTCGTGAGACTCGCTGTAGAGGAGTCCTTCAATAATCTTGCTCATAATCGTATTTCTTTATTTTTTGTATTTTGTCTGATAAAACCTCTTCTTCACAACGGCTCCCGGGAAGGTTCTCTTGCGTATGCGTATCATAAGTTCCGTGCCCAGGGCAGCATAGGCCGAATCCACGAGGGCGAAGCATATGCTCTTGTCGAGGCTGATGGAATGGTAACCCGTGGTCACGACTCCGACCTGCACGCCTTCAGCGGTTTCCACAGGATAGCCGGCCCTCGGAACAGCATTGTCGGAGAGCTCTATGCCTATGATGCGGCTCTTCACGCCTTCAGCCTTCTGGGCCAGGAGCGCCTCCTTGCCGATGAACTCTTCCTTGTCGAGCTTGCAGAACATTCCCAGACCCGCCATGACAGGGCTGATTTCCGCACTGAGCTCGTCTCCGTACAGCGGAAGACCTGCCTCGAAACGGAGGGTGTCGCGACAACCGAGCGCACACGGTTTCACACCGGCAGCAAGGAGCCTGTCCCAGAACTTCACCGTAAGCTCAGGACTCGCATATACTTCGAATCCATCCTCGCCCGTGTATCCCGTGCGGCTGAGAATCACTCTCCGGCCATCCACGCATTCGTCCTTGAACTCGTAGAATCCAAGATCCGCGGCATCGGCAAATCCAAGCACCTCCACTACCGCCTTCTCGGCTTCCGGTCCCTGTACAGCTATCTGTCCCCAGGCTTCGGAAGCGTTCTCGAGAACCACGTCGTATCCGGCCGCGTTCTCCTGCATCCAGGCGAAATCCTTGTCGATATTGGCGGCGTTGATCACGAGCAGATAGTGCTCGGGAGCATATTCCTTATATACAAGGAGGTCATCCACGGTGCCTCCGTCAGGGTATAGCATCATTCCGTAGAGCACCTTTCCGTCCGCCATACCGCGAACGTCATTGGTAAAGATGTGGTTGACGAAGCGTTCGGCATCCTTTCCGGACACGAAAACCTCGCCCATATGGGATACGTCGAACATACCGACGTGCTCCCTCACCGCTTTGTGCTCGTCGATGATGCCGCTGTACTGTATAGGCATATCGAAACCCGCAAAGGGGCTCATCTTCGCACCCAGCTCCACGTGCCGGTCGTGCAGACAAGTCTTCTTCAGCTGTTCTTCCATATTTCAGTTATCGTATTAGTGAATCTTATCGCTTGAGAATTTCCAGATCTTTCTTGAGGAGCATTCTGGAGTCCATCATGTTGACCTTCTGGAAAAGAATGATCTGATTGGCGAGCGAGAGGTGCACCTTATCCTCGTGCTTCCCCTTGCGCCACCATTTGTAGAATCCGACAGGATCGTTCTCGAAAGGAATCTTTGCGGTGATGCCCGTGCCGTAGCCCGGATAGTCTATGGTCAGCTTCAAGCCCATGAAACGTTTGTAGTAATCGGGATCAGCCCGCCTGAGTTTGCTTTCAAGAGGCATCAGGACCTCGAAACGGTCGACCTGGAGGACCTTTTCCTTGATTATCATCTTATGGATTCTTACCGGGTCTACATTCAGCCAGACGCCCATTTTGAGCGTCTGTGGTCCCTGATCAGTATCGAGCGTCAGCTCGTCCATTGAATAATAGACCTTCTCCGGGTCCAGAGCAAACTGTCCTTCTGACATCATTCTTTCACAAAGATTTCAGCAAAGATAAGAAAAAAAAGCGATTATGCCTATATTTGCAAAAAAGCAGATTATAAAAGTTTTAAAGGAGCAATGGACGTCGATTTCTCATACCTTGAAGGGACGAACTGTTACTGCGATCCCGAGAGTGCCGGAACGATCAGGCAGAGAATTGCAGAACTGCCTCTGAATGAGCTGCATTGCATAGGTACGGGAGACTACCACTACCTGAGTCTATTCTTTCTCGAACGCATTTCGGAGCCCTTTACCCTCATCCTCATGGACAAGCATCCTGACGACCAGAGTTGCGCCTTCGGGGACGGCTTGCTCAGCTGCGGAAGCTGGGTGGCGCAGGCACGCAGGCTCCCCCTGTGCCGCGGCAGCGTGTGGATCAGGGATTACACCGACATCGGGAAGCTTGCAGGCGTGGAAGGCAGCATTTACCTGTCCATAGACCTGGACGTGCTCGACCCGGAATACGCCCGCACCAACTGGGACCAGGGGACGATGAGCCTGGAGCAGCTGCTGGAAATTTCAAACGAATAAAAGTATATTTCAGAAACTAGATCTTGACATTATGAAAATAGCAGTAGCGGGTACCGGTTATGTAGGTTTGAGCATCGCCACCCTCCTGGCACAGCACCATACGGTGACGGCAGTGGATGTCATCGCGGACAAGGTGGACAAAATCAACAGGAAGATTTCTCCCATTCAGGACGAGTACATAGAGAAGTTCCTCTCAGAGAAGGAACTTGACCTGACAGCGACTCTCGACGGCAGGGCGGCTTACAGGGATGCGGATTTCGTGGTGATAGCGGCACCCACCAACTACGACAGCAAGAAGAATTTCTTCGACACATCCCACGTGGAGGAGGTCATCGAGCTGGTTCTCGAGGTGAACCCGGATGCAATTATGGTCATAAAGTCCACGATTCCTGTGGGTTACACCGAAGCCGTGCGGGAAAAGCTCTCCTACCGCGAGCGTCAGGCCGACGGCACGATGAAGGTGGTGGTACCGAACGTCATCTTCGCACCGGAGTTCCTGCGCGAATCCAAGGCTCTCTACGACAACCTTTACCCAAGCCGCATCATCGTGGGTTACGACCACGGCAACAGCAGGCTCGAGGAGGCAGCTCACAAGTTCGCTGCCATCATCAGGGAGGGCGCCATCAAGGAGGACGTGCCGGTGCTGTTCATGGGCACGACCGAAGCCGAGGCGGTGAAACTGTTCGCGAACACCTACCTCGCCCTGCGCGTCAGCTACTTCAACGAGCTGGACACCTACGCGGAGATGAAAGGTCTGGACACAAAGGCAATTATCGACGGCGTATGCCTCGACCCGCGCATCGGCTCCCACTACAATAACCCTTCCTTCGGCTACGGCGGATACTGCCTGCCGAAGGACACCAAGCAGCTGCTCGCCAACTACAACGACGTGCCCGAGAACCTCATAGAAGCAATTGTGGAGAGCAACCGCACCAGAAAGGATTTCATTGCCGACAGGGTGCTGGAGCGTGCCGGATACTACTCCGCCAACAGCGCCTACAATTCGGAGAAGGAACACCCTGTGACCATAGGCGTGTACCGTCTGACCATGAAATCCAACTCGGACAACTTCCGTCAGAGCGCCATCCAGGGCATAATGAAGCGCATCAAGGCCAAGGGTGCAACCGTAATCATTTATGAGCCGACCCTTGAAGCCGGCACCACATTCTTCGGAAGCGAAGTGGTGGGCAGCCTGGAAGAATTCAAGCGCCGCAGCGACAGCATTATCGCCAATCGCTACGACGCCACTTTGGATGATGTAGCCGAAAAGGTCTACACCAGAGACATCTTCAAGAGAGACTGATTATCTCCTTCAGAATTTGATCCACTTGTCAAGGTCGGTAGTTCCTTCGAACTTTTCGGCCTTGGTGACATTGGTGTTCACGTCTTCCTTTCCGAGCAGGAATCGGTCGATAAACGCCTCGCACTCAGGCCACTGGGACTTCGGTGTTTTCCACATCATAGACCAGAGGTATATCCTCTTTCTGGGGAGCACAGGCGGCTGCGGCAAAAAGAAATGCCGCAGCTGCGATGGACAATTTTGCTACATTCATATAACAGTACTATTTAAGCACTTGGAAATCAAGCTCTTGGAGGTCTTTATCCGCAGAAGAACTTCCATAAAGGATCTTATAGTTTCCCGGTCGGACAGACAAGCCGTCAACGGCAGGGTCGTAGTAGGCAAACGAGTCTGGGCGCAGGGAAATCCTTACCTTGACGGTCCTGCCTGCCTTGATGCCTACTTTCTTGAAGCCCTTGAGGGACTTGATAGGGGCGTCAGGATTGTCGAGGCTCTTCACATAGACCTGCACCACCTCTTCACCGTCAAGAGTGCCGCTGTTGGTCACAGGAATGGTGATGTCCACGCCGGAACCTGCCCGTACAGATTGCTTTGAGAGCCTTGCCTTGCCGTATTCGAAGCTGGTGTAACTCAGGCCATATCCGAAAGGATAGAGAGGAGTACCTTCGAAATAGCGGTATGTCCTGCCGTCCATATCATAATTGAGGAAGTCAGGGAGCTGGTCCGTGGATGCATAGAAGGTGACAGGGAGCTTTCCCGAAGGGTTGCAGTCGCCAAAGACAAGGTCGGCAAGGGCATAGGCGGCTCCCTGTCCGCCATACCACGCCTGGATAAGGGCGTCGTACTTGTCTTCCACGCTGGCGAGGGCCATTGCGGAACCCGAGCAGTTGATGAACACTACAGGCTTTCCCGTGGCGTGCATTGCACTGAGCAATCTCTGCTGCACCTTAGGCAGTTCGATGTCAGGACGGTCTCCGCCTTCGCCTTCCTGGCGGGCAGTGATACCTCCAATGACAAGTATGGCGTCCGCGTCGGAAGCCTTGGATGCAAGACTTTCGAAATCAGCAAGTTCCCTCCTGCAGAAGATGGCTGAAAGCATAGCATAAGGGCCTTTTCCCCTCACATATTCGAGCTCCACATCCACTGCCTTGCCGGCGCTCACGTCAAAACTCTTGTACTCAGGCACGCCCCATCTTCTCATTCGTCCTCCAGGGGCGGTCCTGTCAAGCACCTTTCCGTTCAACTTTAGAACGTAACCGTTGTCGGAGCTGACGTTGTAGTATATCTTGCCGTTGAAGTCCGGGATGATGCGACCGCTGAGCTTCACAGCAACGTCATCTGAGTCAACACCTTCCGCAAAACCCCAGGCACCGAAGGTGCTGAACTCTATGTCGGAGTCGTAGTAACGCTCAAGCTTTGCCTTGCCGGAGATTTTCCTGTCGCCGTAGAAGGATGCAAGGAGGCCCTTTCCTCCGTTGAACTCTCCCATAAGGTCAGTTGTGTTGTACTCATCTTCGAGTTCGCAGGCCTTTTCATATACAATTTCCGCATCAGGAACTGCGCGTCTGATACCTTCGAGAAGGGAGCGCTTGTGCTCTTCGGAAGGTGTGCCGCCGTAGTTGCCGTTAAGCATTTCCACATTGTCTGCGTTAGGGCCGACTACCAGCAGTTTTTTGAGATCCTTGGAAAGAGGAAGCACACCATCATTCTTGAGAAGCACCATAGACTCGCGGGCACTCTGGGCGGCAAGCCTGTCGTTCGCCTCGCTGCTGATGGTCTCCGGGCCGAGATCCGCCCACGGCAGCATTTCTGCAGGATCGAACATTCCAAGTTCAAAGCGGCCGGTGAGCACCCTGCGCAGATGCACATCTATGTCGGATTCCTTGACCATGCCTTCCTTGAGGGCGTCCTTGAGTGCAATGAAGCTTATGCCGCACTCCAGATCGGTGCCGTGCAGTATGGCATCCGCAGACGCGTGCTTCGCATCCGGCTGGGTCTCGTGCTGTCCCTTGGTGTAGTAGTTGTTGATGGCATCGCAGTCGGTGAGGATAATTGACTCGTATCCCCATTTTTCGCGCAGTATGTCCACGAGCAGACGCTCGTTGGAACAGCACGGTATGCTCTCGTAGCGATGGTATGCACACATCACTTCGCGTACGTCCGCCTCTGTTACAAGTGCCTTGAAGGCAGGAAGATAAGTTTCCCACAGGTCGCGCTGGGACACGCTCACATCCATGCTGTGGCGGAGCGGCTCAGGACCGCTGTGCACCGCATAGTGCTTGGCGCAGGCGTGGGTCTTGTAATACCTGTCGTCATCCCCCTGCATTCCCTTTACGGTTTGCACGCCCATCACACTGGACAGATACGGGTCCTCACCCGGCGTTTCCTGTCCCCTTCCCCACCTCGGGTCGCGGACAATGTTCACGTTGGGGCACCAGAATGAGAGCTCAGGATTGCCCGGGTAATATCTGGCACCGAAACCTACGTTGTACTCCCGTTCAGAACGGTTCCAATTGGCACGGGCCTCGTCGGAAACGCTGTTGAATACGTCAAATACAAGATCCGGGTTGAAGGTGGCGGAGAGTCCTATGTATTGGGGATAGACGGTGTATCCGTCCTGGCGCACTCCGTGGCAGGCCTCGCTCCACCAGTTGTAGGAAGGGATGCCGAGCCTGTCGATGGAGATGTTCTTGTTCATCAACAGCCCGATCTTTTCTTCCGGGGTGAGCAGCGACATCAGGTTCTCGACCCTTTCCTCTATAGTGAGTTTCGGGTTCTGATAGGGGTATTCGTAACTCTGCTTCGGACCGCAGGACACCGCCAGCGATACGACAAGGGCAGCCGAGGCTGCAATCCTGGTTAAAATGCGCGTCATCGTAATAGTGTTATAAATATTTAAATATCAATTCTTTATATGGTCTCGAAGGGTCGTTTGTAAATATTTCCACCCTATCCTCACTCTTTTCCGTGCGCAATTTGACCTTCAGGCCGGCTCCCGGGGCAAGGCTCTGCCCTTTCTTGAGCGAGCAATCCCCTGAGCTGATGACATGAATAATCTTCAACGGGGCTGTACCGGCATTGCGTATTTCCATCTCTCCCACATATTCCGGCTTCCTGCTACGGCGCAGGGTCCGGGTTTCGACAAGCCTGCCCACTGAGGGATAGCTTTGCATTGCCGGGACATCAGCTGATTCCGGGATTAGCGGGAGAAATATTCTTTCCACCGGCATACGGAATTCGAGTACTTTACCGTCCACCTTGAAATACAGAGTGTCCACGAGGCTGGCGCATTCGCCCTCTGCCGGCAATTCACACTCCAGCTCTATCGAGGACTCCTCCCCGGGATCGAGCCCGGACGGGCAATTGAGCTTCAGATAATCGCCTGAGCTCCAGACTTCCAGCCTGATTTTCCTCTCTCCTTCGTTTACTATCGGAATACTTCTGAGCGTGCGCTGCCCGAAACGGCAATAGCCCATATTGACGGAATAACGGTCAGTGCGCAGACCGGCCCCTGCAATGACTGGATACGTTGCAGCCGGAGAAGTGTCCATAGGAATGACCTCCGCCCTTATGCTGAGCGTTGCCAGATGGTTTCCGGACTTGTCATAGAGATCTACCGTCCTGTAAGTGAAGGACCTGGCACCTGAGGGGTCGAAAATGAATTCCAGTTCAGCCTTTTCCCCCGGCTCAAGCGTCCGCTTTGACAGGAACGCGTGTACGCAGGTGCAGCTTTCCACGGGATTTGCCAGGGAAAGGGCCGATGAAGAAGTGTTGATGAAGTGGAAAGTGTGAGCTACTCGTCCATCGGATTCTTTGATTTTTCCGAAGTCCCAGTCGATGGTGTCGAAGGTGATAAATTTCCCGTTTTCCTGAGCTGACATTATTGTAGTTGAACTCAGGAAAACGAGAGCAACAAATAATTTAACCAATTTAACCATCCGTTGCAAAGTTATCACAGCCCTCCGAATAATTCACACCCTGCAGAAACAAAAATTTGTTTCAGCGTAACATAAATGGCTCAATTGGCTTTCCAACGGCCTGTGCGAAGGTAAAGCGCAGAGCAAGTGAAGATTACAATGGCATAGACAGCCTCGGACAACCAGCATATAGCCACGTCTGAACGAAGTATCTCTATGACCACTACGCAAAATAATACGTATATGACGAGGGCCACCAGTTCCAGCCTGAATGCAGTCTTGGTCCTGCCTGTTCCGGACACTGACTGAAAGCAGACCGTAGCAGGAATGGTAAGGATATACGATGCGCACATAACCAGCAGCGAAGGCACCGAGGCAAGGCGCAGGTCAGACATATCGGTATAAATTGAGAGTATCGCCTCCGGGAACACGCAGAAAAGGATAAGAAGCGGAGTCAGGACAAGGTAGCTGAGTTTTACTATCCTCTTCACGATAGAGACCACCGCATCCTGACGTCCCTCCCCAATCAGGTTGCTGACCAGGGTACAGGCAGTCGAAGCAAAGGCGGAAAGAATCATCCATATCAGACCTGAGGTGCTTCTGATAATGTTTGATATGGCGAGGGGCCTTTCTCCCGTGTGCTCGATAAACAGGAAAAAGAGCAGCCAGGTGGCGATGGACACAAAACTCTGGATCATGGTCCAGAACGATATCTTCATTATGCTGCGCATCAGAGCTGGGTCATAGGCAGCAGGGGTACGCATGCCGTAGGTGTCGATATCGAAACGGAATCTGGTGTGCAGGCAGAAGAAAAGCAGGGACACGAACTCGGCGAGCGTTGATCCTATGGCTGCGCCTTCTATTCCGAGTGCAGGAAGACCGAATTTGCCGAAAATGAGAGTCCAGTTGAAGAATATGTTGGAGAGAACCATCACAATGCCATTCAGGGTAAGGGAGGAAGTCCTTGTCGTACCTATATAGAATGACCTGTACATTACCGTGCAGTAAGAGAACAGGAGACTCGGTAACCTCCAGCGTACATATTTTAGTGCAGCCTCACGAACATGTTCGGAACTCACTGCCAGATTCATGATAGGGCCGGCCAGGATTTCGAAAAGGCAGCAAGTTACTATGGCAAGGAAAAGAAGGAAATATAAGCCTTGCCAAAACGCCTTTCCGGTAGCCTTGTAGTCACCCTCTCCATTGCTCCGTCCTATGAGTATCTGCACTCCGAGGCTGAAGCCGAAACCTATCATATATATGGATATATAAAAGACACCGGCAAGGGCGGATGCGCCCAGTTCCACCTCACCAACTCTTCCAAGGAAGACGGTATCAGTCATACCTATCAGTTGTTCCATCACCAGACTGATCATGATAGGCAGGGACACCCTGAAAATGTTCCTGTATGAGAAAGTCCCGTATGAAATGGTTTTTGACATAAATAAAAAATTTTATAAAGATATGAATAATAGCGTCAAGCACCAAATCTTATTGGAAACAGCTTTCATTCAAACCCTATAAAACCTCTACAAAAACTCTATAAATACGGCTTCTACACACTTGTACGCCCACATAAGCTTTAGCCGATACCTCTACATTGGAAAATTTGCATATATTTGCAAAACACTAATTCGCAAGGCCAGATGTTCGGACTGAAAAAGACAAACAAACTGATAGAGGACATAGACAGGTATTTCGACCTCATTGACGAATCCCTGCTTGTCTTCAAGGACGGAGTAAGGAATTTTCTCTACAG
>SFJB01000082.1 GCA_004555145.1 Bacteroidales bacterium
CAGAAGAGATATGTGAAGACGACTTTTCATTTGTGGAACAACTTGGACTCAAGGAGAACCTTTCTCCTACCCGCGCAAACGGGCTTGTATCCATGATGGAAACAATCAGAAGAAAGGCACAGGAGTATTGCAATGGCAAGAGTAATTGAGCAATGGAGAACAATGAAATTTTGACACCTCAGGACGTAAAGGAGCTCACACCTCTGTATGAAGCGGTAGTGCTGGCTCTCAAGCAGGTATATGACCCGGAAATACCGGTCAATATCTATGACTTGGGCCTTATCTATGAACTCAATATCAATAAGTCACACGAAGTTTATATCAAGATGACCTTCACTGCGCCGAATTGCCCTATGGCGGATGAGGTCATTGCGGAGGTCCAGCACAATGTGGAACTTACCCCGGGAATTACCAAATGTTCGATAGAACTCGTGTTCGAGCCGGCCTGGGACCAGAGTCTGCTGTCTGACGAGGCTCGCATAGCCCTTGGAATGGATCCTGAGCTATGACACGGGTTTACCTTTCCCTCGGCACCAATGTGGGTGACAGGAAAAGCAATATCAACACGGCTGTTCGCTTGCTCGAAGATGCCTTGGGAAAGGCTCCGGCAGCTGTTTCCTCGATGATTGAATCCAAGTCCTGGGGCTTTGATGGTGGGGATTTCATCAACTGCGTTCTCAGTTTCGACACCACACTAGACCCTCGTGGTCTGCTCAAGGTATGCAAGGACATAGAACGCAGGATGGGAAGGCGGGAGAGAATTGAATACAACGGCGAAGGAAATAGGATTTATCACGACCGCATTATTGACATAGACATACTTCTCTATGGCAATCTTTGCATCAATGAGCCTGATTTGGTAATACCTCATCCTCTTATGAAGGAAAGGGACTTCATTATGCGTCCGCTGATGGAAATATTCGTTGAAAATCACTAACTTTGCAGGCTTTGTAGAACGAAATATAATTTATTGGAATATGACACAGGAAGAATTGTTCAAGGTGCTTGTCGCCCACTGTAAGGAATACGGTTATATTTTTCCTTCCAGTGAAATCTATGACGGACTCGCCGCAGTGTATGATTACGGCCAGCTTGGTGTTGAACTCAAAAACAATATCAAGCAGTACTGGTGGAACGCGATGACCCGCCTCAACGAGAATATTGTAGGTATAGACGCCTGCATATTCATGCATCCGAAAACCTGGGTTGCATCCGGTCACGTAGCCGCATTCAACGACCCTCTTATCGATAATAAGGATTCCAAGAAGAGATATCGTGCAGATGTTCTCATTGAGGATTATCTCGCCAAGATTGAAGAAAAGATCAATAAGGAGGTGGAGAAAGGACGCCGCAAGTTCGGTGAATCCTTCGATGAAGCCAAATTCCGTGAGACCAATCCGAATGTTCTCCGCGAAAAGGCTCATTATGAGGAAGTTCACAATCGCTACGTGGCTGCAGAGCAGGCCAATGACCTTGCCGAGTACAAGCAGATCATTCTCGACTGCGGCATAGTTTGTCCTATCAGCGGCACCAAGAATTGGACCGACGTGCGCCAGTTCAACCTTATGTTCTCTACCCAGTTCGGTTCCGTTGGAGACGATTCCAACACTATATACCTCCGTCCGGAAACCGCGCAGGGCATTTTCGTGGACTACATCAATGTCCAGAAAACTGGCAGGATGAAGATTCCTTTCGGTATCGCACAGATAGGCAAAGCTTTCCGCAATGAAGTAGTTGCCCGTCAGTTCATCTTCCGTATGAGGGAATTCGAGCAGATGGAGATGGAGTTCTTCGTGCGTCCCGGCACAGAGATGGAATGGTTCAAGACGTGGAAGGAAAACAGGATGAAGTGGCACACCAATCTCGGTATGGGGGACAGTAACTACCGTTTCCACGACCACGAGAAGCTGGCCCACTACGCCAACGCCGCCACCGACATAGAGTTCAATTTCCCATTCGGATTCAAGGAACTCGAAGGTATCCACAGCCGCACCGACTTCGACCTCGGCAACCACCAGAAACTCTCTGGAAAGAAGCTCCAGTACTTCGATCCTGAGACCAACGAGAGCTATGTTCCTTACTGCGTAGAGACCTCCATCGGCGTGGACCGTATGTTCCTCGCGGTGCTCAGCCACTCCTACAAGGTAGAGACCCTGGAGAATGGCGAGACCCGCACAGTACTCAGCCTCCCGGCGCCTCTTGCACCTGTAAAGGCTGCTGTGCTCCCTCTCATCAAGAAGGACGGTCTTCCTGAGTTCGCACAGAAGGTTATGAACGAGCTCAAGTACGACTTCAACTGCCAATACGACGAGAAGGACAGCATAGGCAAGCGCTACCGTCGCCAGGATGCCATCGGCACTCCGTTCTGCATCACAATCGACCACGATTCGCTCAACGACAACTGCGTCACCGTGCGCGAGCGTGACACTATGCAGCAGACCAGGGTTCCTGTTGCCGAACTCAGGGCTATGATAGACAGCAAGGTAAATCTCAACAACCTTCTCAGAAACCTGTAGCGGATGGCTGAATCATTTGCAAGTCTTGGCCGCGTCGAGGCCATAAGGATATTGTTTGAAAACAGCGGTTACTCTCCATTCGGGGAACCGCTGTTCTTCGAAGAGGACAAGGGTAACCACAGCGTCAGCGCATCTTCCCTGTTCCTGGAGGGAATTGACTTCAATCTCGAGTACTTCCCTCTCAAGCACCTTGGGTACAAGTGCGTGCTTGCGCAGACCGGCGAACTCTATGCCGTGTTGGCGGAGCCTAGGACCCTGTCCATCACGCTGGGAGTGTCCGCAAAGCTCGATTTTCCGCAGATCAGCGAGCTCTGGAGCGGTATGCTTGTGGCGGCAAGGGAATTCGGCTACAAGCAATTGAGCCTGGATCTGGTGCCGTCGAAGAACGGACTCACGATTTCCGTGAACGCAGCCGGCAGCTCTACCGGGAAGGCGGCAGACCGGCGCCCGATCGCGGAGAGCAAGGATCTTATCTGCGTCAGCGGAAGAATGGGAGCGGCTTACCTTGGGCAGCAGGTGCTCGAACGGAAGCCCGGCGAACTCGAGAAATACAAGATGATGGTGGGTGCATACCTCAAACCCGAACTCGACGCGGACGTGCTCAGGAACCTTGATGCCGCCGGTATCACCCCATCGTTCGGGTATTTTGTCAGGCGATGCCTCGCAGACACCCTGCTCCGACTCCACCGGGATTCGGGGCTTGGGGTGAAGGTATATGCGGAGAGGATTCCTTTCGAGGGCAACAGTTTCTCCTTGGGTAAGGAAATGAATATAGACCCCGTTTCGGCGGCTATGAACGGCGGTGACGACTGTTGCCTCCTCTTTACCGTTCCAATCGCGAAATTCGATTCTTTACGCAAGAATTTCCCGACTTTTGAACTTATCGGCCACCTCGCCCTGCCTGAAGTCGGCTCCGTCCTCGTCACCCCTGACGGTCTTGAGCACGAAATCTCCGCCCAGGGCTGGGTGTAGCGGGTGTCTTTCTCACAAATATAATCCCCCCGACAAATGCAAATCGAATCTTCGCTATGTCTTTTGTAATCTGACTGCGAATCGCTATCTTTGTGCATGAACTAAACACAAACCATATTTTTAATGAAAAAAGTACTTCTCACCATTCTTGCACTCGCAGGCGTTTACGGAGCGAGTGCGCAATGCATCCAACGCGACGAGCAGATTGAGGCTCAGATCGAGTCTATCCTTTCAAAGATGACCCTTAAGGAAAAGGTTGGCCAGATGTGCGAACTCGCCATCGACGTGGTCTCTCCTTCTCCGTGGAGCCAGGGTGGCGAAACCCTTGCCGGAGGAATGCTCTCTGCCGATGCGGTAAAGACCGCCTTCGGAGAGTACAAGGTGGGGTCAATCCTCAACGTTCCTGCCGGAGTGGCTCAGACTCCGGAAGTATGGTCCAATATCATACGCACCCTCAACAGCTCATCCGAAGAGATGTGCGGCATCCCTGAACTCTACGGCGTGGATCAGATTCACGGCGCAAGCTATACCTGGGGCGCAACCCTTTTCCCTCAGGAAATTGCCCAGGGTGCCTCGTTCAACCCTGCAATTCCTCGCCGCATAGGTGAAATCACCGCATACGAGACGCGCGCGTGCCTGATTCCTTGGGTATATTCCCCTGTAATGGACCTCGCCCGCACTCCGCTCTGGCCTCGATTGTGGGAGAGCTTCGGCGAAGATGTACTTGTCAACGCGGTAATGGCTTCCGAGCTCACCAAGGGACTCCAGGGAGAGGACCCTAACCACGTGGGTATGTACAATGTGGCCGCCTGCCTCAAGCATTATCTCGCCTATGGCGCTCCGGTGAGCGGAAAGGACAGGACTCCGTCAAGCGTGACCTACCGCGAGCTGATGGAGAAATATTTCCAGCCTTTCAAGGCCTGCTGCGAAGCCGGTGCACTCAGCATAATGGTCAACTCCGCCAACAACAACGGCGTTCCTTTCCACGCCAACCGTGTGCTCCTCACCGAGTGGCTCAAGGAAGGACTCGACTGGGACGGTATGATTGTTACCGACTGGGCAGACATTGACAACATCTGGAAACGCGACCACGTCGCCGCCAACAAGAAGGATGCTATTGCAATGGCAATCAACGCCGGAATAGATATGACTATGGATCCTTATTCCACCGACTTCTGCACGCTGCTCGAGGAACTCGTTCAGGAAGGACGCGTGCCTATGTCCAGAATCGACGATGCCGTGAGCCGCATCCTCAGGCTCAAGATACGCGTGGGTCTGCTCGACCGCAGCACCTGGGACATCCCTTACGAGGCGCCTCAGAAGCCGGGAAGGCGCAACAAGATGCAGCCACGCGACCTCAAGTCCATGTACCGTGCATTCGGCAGCGAAACCTTTGCCCAGGAAGCGGTCAAGATGACCGAGGAGTGTATGGTTCTGCTCAAGAATGAAGGCTCAGTGCTCCCTCTCAAGCCGGGCACCAAGCTTTTCGTCTGCGGTCCGAATGCCGACAACTTCCGTCCTATGAACGGTGGCTGGACCTACACATGGCAGGGAAATCAGACCGACGAGATTGCAAGGAAAATCAGCGGATACCGCAGTTTCTACGAGGCTCTGTCTGACAGGTTCGGTGCCGAGAACGTAGAGTTCAGCGAGATGGTACGCTACGACGCGAAGGACTTCCGCAAGGACGAACAGCTCCCTGAAACCCTTGCCGAGACCGGCAACTCCACAGCGGACAAGATTGCCCGTGCGGATGTCATCATCGCCTGCATAGGTGAGAACTCATACACCGAGACCCCGGGCAACATCGATGACCTCAACCTCTCTGCCAACCAGATCGAGATGGTGAAGTCCCTCGCCGCATACGGAAAGCCTATAATCCTCGTGCTGAACGAAGGCCGTCCTCGCCTTATCAACGACATCGTGCCGCTTTCCTCAGCAATAGTCCAGACCTTCCTTCCTGGCAACTACGGTGGCGTAGCTCTTGCAAACCTCCTTTCTGGCGACGCCAATTTCTCCGGCCGTCTCCCATACACCTATCCTAAGTACCACGGCTCCTTCATCACCTACGACTGCAAGCCGTGCGAATACGTGGAGACTATGGCCGGCGCATACAACTATGCTGCCGACACACCAATACAGTGGCCTTTCGGATACGGCCTCTCATACTCCGAGGTAAGCGTTTCCGATCTCAAGCTCGTGGAGCAGGGCGACGTGCTCAGGTTCCAGGTGACCGTGACCAACAAGTCCGACCGCAGTGTCAAGGAACCGGTGCTGCTTTTCATCTCCGACCTCGTGGCCAGCCTCACCCCTGACGTGAAGCGCCTGCGCGCTTTTGACAAGGTTGAGCTAGCTCCGCGCGAGAGCAAGACCGTGGAACTCAGCGTGAAGGTTGCGGACCTCGCCTTCGTGGACGAGGATCTCAACTGGGTGCTTGAACCGGGCGACTTCCGTGCCACCGTCGGCACCGAGTCTGTGATGTTCAAACTCTAGGCTTGAAATACACAGCAAACAGTAGGCCGGCCGCTTGGTCGGCCTACTGCTTTTTTCCCGCTGTTGGTTTGGCTAACGGGTTGGGCGGCGAGGCTATTTCGTGCTGATGTTGAAGATGAGGCCCATACGGGAGGCCTCGTCGATGAGGTCCTGGCAGACGCGCACGGAGAATTTCTTGGAGTAGAAAGGAATGCTGTAGCCGCTCTGCTTGTCGCTGACCCTGATGCCCACACGCGTCTTTCCCTTGTAGGCCTTCAAGAGTTGCATGAGCTTCTTTCTGAAATCCGCGTTGAGGTTGGCGGTGTCCACGAGTATGTCGAAACTGGACACAAGGCTTTCGCTGACCAGACCCAGCAGGGAAATGGTCTTGAACTTGAACTCGTACGGGGCTTTCTTTCCGGCTGCAGCCTCCTCCGGTGAAATGCGATATCTCGGAGCGATTTCTCCTTCCACGAACACCTGGGAGTGCAGCTGAATCATAGGGAAGAACTGCTGGTAGTCCTTGCCGAAAAGGGCGAATTCGTAATTGCCGCTGAAGTCCTCGAGCACGAGTTTAGCGCCAGGGGAGCCAGACTTTGTGGTCAGGGTCTTGATGTCGGTGATGATGCCGGCAAGTCTCAGCTTCTTCGATTTGCCTTCCTTGTCGCTCTGGTCTATATGCTCGGCAAGACTGCTTAGCGGAGCCGCAAAGCGTTCTATCTCAAAACGATACCTGTCAAGCGGGTGGGAGGAAAGATACATTCCCACGAACTCCTTCTCCTTCTGGAGCAGCTCCAGGCTGTCTTCTTCTCCGATAAACACGGGCACTTCCGGCCTCACCGGTTTCAGCTCCTCCACGTCGCCGAAAAGGGACGACTCGCTGTTCAGGGTGTCGTTGCGGTAGAGCACGGAATAACGCACCAGCTCGTCTATGAAGAGCTCGCCGCTCTTGCCCTGGCAGAAATATTGCATACGCTTGATGCCGAAGGAGTCCAGCGCCCCGGAGTACACCAGGGTTTCCAGCGGCTTGCGGCCGACTGCGTTGCCCATTCTTTCCACGAAGTCAAACAAATCCTTGAAGCTGCCGTTAGCCTCGCGCTCCGCGATAATCGCGTTCACCACGTTTTCGCCGAAGCCCTTGAGCCCGCCCAGACCGAAACGCACGTCGCCCTGGCGGTTCACG
>SFJB01000083.1 GCA_004555145.1 Bacteroidales bacterium
GTCAGAAGGAAGTCATCAGGATTCCTGACAACGAGGAACCGATTATAGGCGTACTCACCGACAAGGAGAATAACCAGACCAGCATCACCGTATATTGGAAGAGCGAGCCTATGCCGGAGGAAATGAACAATACGGCAATAGGAATGCTCACCAATATTGTCAAGAATCTCGTTTCAAATATCATGAACGAAAGATTCAGCGACCTTTCCGCAAAGTCTGACGCTCCATTCACCGATGCAGGTTTCGGCATGGGTAAATTATGCGAAAGCTGCGAAGTGGTTTTGGCCGAAGTTGACTGCAAGGAAGGCAAAGCATTGGAATCCTTCAATTCATTGCTCAGCGAGACCAGGAGAATGAGTCTCTACGGCTTCAGCGACAGCGAAGTGGAAAGGGCAAAGACCGAACTCCTCTCCCAATATGAAAAGGCTGCAAACTCAGCTGACACCCGCAAGAACGGAGAATTCGTAATGGGAATGATTTACAACTTCCTTGACAACGAACCGTTTATGGATCCTGCCGTCGAGCTTGAACTGGCCAAGGAACTTCTCGGACAGATCAACGCTACCGTACTCAACCAGATTGCACAGCAGCTCATCACCAAGGAGAATATGGTAGTAATCTACACCGCCCCGGAGCGTGAAGGCATAAGCCACCCTAGTGAGGCAGAACTCCGCGCCGTAATCGAGGCCGTTGAAAACGCCGATATCGCACGTGCCGAGGGAGAAGAGATTCCTGCAGAGTTTGTTAATTCCGCCAAGATCAAGTCCGGAAAGGTTAAGAAGAGCAGCACCGGTCTCTACGGTTCCACCGTTCTCCAGCTTAAGAACGGGCTCAAGGTCACCCTGCTTCCTACAGAAGTACAGAAGGACAGGATTTCCTTCTCTCTCAATATGTTGGGAGGAAAGAGCCTCTTCCCTGACAGCCATATGGCGTCCCTAGACGACAACGTGCTTGGTCTGTTCCTGTCGAACAGCGGTGTAGGAGAATTCCCTAACACTATGGTCGGCAAGATGCTCGCCGGAAAGCAGCTCAGCGTCAGCCCAAGCATAGGCAACTATACCCATAGCATCAACGGCAGCTCAACCCGCAAAGACCTTGAGACAGCATTCCAGCTGGCATATCTCTATTTCATGGAACCTCGCTTCGACGAAGAGGAATATGACAAGGGCATACAGCAGATCAAGACTCTGCTCCCTAACCTGTACAACAACCCTCAGTACTACCTGCAGAAGAATCTCTACGAGACAGCCTTTGAGCCGGGTCGTATGCTGATGATTGACGATGCAGTGTTGGGTGCAGCCAGCCTCGAAACCCTTGCAGCGGACTACAGGCAGATGTTCAAGGACGTGACCGGAGCGGAGCTCATCGTCGTTGGCGACTTTGACATCGATGCAGTGAAGCCTCTCGTGCTCAAATATTTCGGTTCCCTTCCAAAGGCAGCCAAGACAGTTCCTGAACTCAATGTCCACAGCAATGACATCTATGCTGACGGTATCAGGACAGTGGACTTCACTACACCTATGCAGGTGCCTTCCGTAATCGTTTACCAGATTTACAATGTAAAGACCCCATATAGTCTGGAGAAAGAAATGATCAACAGCGTCCTGCAGTCCGTTCTCCAGATGACCTACACCGAAACAATGCGTGAGGATGAGGGCGGCACCTACGGAGCTCAGTCCCAGGCTGAGTGCGGATATATCCCTGTAGGCATGAAGGAACTGATGATATACTTCCAGACCAATGAGGCCCAGGCAGACAGACTGCGCGAACTTGCATCTGAGGGTATCAGAAGCATAGCTGAGAACGGCCCGGATGCCGAAAAGTTCTCCAAGGCCATCAGCAATATGCTCAAGACCATCCCTGAGCGTCGGGAGACTATATCTTGGTGGCAGAGCGCCATAAAGTTCTACAACGAGACAGGAATTGACGTTGACGCAGAAATGGAGTCAGTAATCAAGGCCATCACTCCGGCTGACGTGAAGGCTGTAGCGGCAGAATACCTGAACTCAGGCAACTTCATTGAAGTTGTGATGCGCCCGGAATAATCTCCAAGAGCAAATATCAATAAGAGAGGCCCCATATCGAGGGCCTCTCTTTCATTTATCTGAGAGTTCTTTATCTGGACATCTGCCACCAGTCCCATTCGAAGAGATCGGATCCGGATTCGCCCTTGAACACGAAGTATAATTTGTGAACATCGGACATTCCTTTCAACTGACACGTAAAAGTCTTGAAACCGTTTGTAGGCTCAATCTTCACTCTTCCGCACAAAGGTCCGTCAGGAGAGTCGATGCGGACTTCAATATACGCCGGACTTCCCTTTTCATTGGAAGCACTGACTTTCAGGCGCCTTGCCCCTTTTTTAAAATCCACACCCTTGAGCATCAGAAATTCCCCATCATCTATGTTGTTGATGTATATTGCCCTGTCTGTTTCCCTGGTCTTGAGACCGTAACCCCAGGCCATGGTCTCGGCTTCCACCTTTCTGTAAGGGTCGAAGGCCTCGACTTGTTTCAGTTCATTGTCCAGCCAGTAAGGCACTTTCTGAATGCTTCCGTCCTCGTTGTAATACATAGGCGCAGCTGATACGCTGCGGCGCTCGTGGTGGCGGAATGTTTCAAGGTGCATAAGCTCATAATTGAGGCCGAACACGTAAGACTGACCCTTGTAATCTATGATTCCAGGGTGGTTGCCTCTGGTTCTCCACGTCCTGTCCATTATGTGTCCCATAGATTTCCAAGGTCCGGTAGGGCTGTCGCTCATTGCATAACCTATGCCCTCAGGGCAGCAGGTGGAAGCGAAGGCAAGGTAGTACATCCCATCGTGCTTGTATAACCAAGGTCCTTCCTGGTAATGCTCTATCTTATAGTCGAGCTTATGGATCTCACCACTGTAAGAAATCATATCCTCGTTCAAGGTCACATAATAGACATTGGGATTACCCCAGTACATATAGGCCTGGCCGTCATCGTCGACGAACACACTCGGGTCTATGTCATCCCAATGCTCTTTCTGCCAGACCAGAGGCTTGCCAATAGGGTCAACAAACGGTCCGTATGGGGAATCTGAGACCAGAACACCTATTCCGTGACCGTGTATAGGGCAATACATATAGAACTTTCCATCCCTCTCCACTACACACTCAGCCCAGGCTCCGTTGTCCCCATCATACCATTTGAAATCCTTAAGGGACGCTACAGCTCCGTGATCTTCCCAGTTCACCATATCGGTGGAAGTGTATAGCAGCCAGTCTTTCATCATAAAACCGTTTGCATTGTCCTCATCGTGAGTTGTGTAAAGAAAGACCTTTCCGTCATATACCATCGGAGCAGGATCGGCTGTATATTTGGTCTGAACAATAGGCATATTCAGATTGCAGTTGAAAATCCACCAATCAAGATCGAAGAGTTCTCCGTCACCTCCCCTGAAAAGGAGATAGAGCTCGTGTTTCCCCGTGACACCCGGACGGACCGGAGCCTTGACCATCATATTGCTGTTGTCAATCTTCACGCTTGCTATCGGTTCTCCGCTCATCTCGTCGAGGTAGAACTCGACCACGCCTTCGCTCTTGAAGTTCAACATCTCAAGGGATACAAGTTTCGCTTCCTTTTCCCCGAAATCCACCTCACGCAACTTTATCCAGTCGCCGTTATGGATGGATGTCACATAATGGCGCTCTCCCGCCAGCCTGTCGAGTTTAACGCCCCAGGATGAAGACATGGTCTCCGCCTGCACGGTGCTGTAAGGATTTATGGTGCCTACAGGCTCCACACCTTCGATGGTGAAAGGGATGAACGGAATGCTTCCGTCCTCGTTGAACTTGAACTCTTCGACGGCAGTTGACCTGTGAAAGCCGCCTCCGTTAGGGAGTATGCCATTGTGGTAGAACATATAGTCCCTGCCCTTGAAGTTTACGTTTCCTCCGTGAATGGTGAAACTGTTCACCGCCTCGTCCATTA
Source organism: Bacteroidales bacterium (assembly GCA_004555145.1). The sequence goes on from SFJB01000083.1 coordinate 3,960, forward strand.
TTCTCCCGCGGAAGGTCCAGGGGCCGTCAATGTCAGGAGCTGTGGAATATGCCATATATTCCGGCACACCTCCGGCAGGATAGACTGGCAGGGTCGCGGTATCCCGGCACCTCGCTGTATCCGTCCACGAAGGAGCACATATCATCAGAGAGCTTTCCGTACCAGAGGCCCTTGTTGCCCCAGAAAAGGTAGGCCTGGCCATCGTCGTCAATGAACACGGTAGGATCGATGAATCCGAAGCCAACGGCCAGAGGCCCGCCTATGGCATCCTTCCAAGGACCTGTCGGACTGTCAGCAACTGCTACCGCCAAGGCGTCCTTATGATCAGAGGTATTGCAGCAGAGATACCAGTACCATTTCCCGTTTCGTTCCACAGCCTGCGATGCCCAGGCCCTGTCGCCCTGAGCAGCCCATTCGAAGGTAGCCGTAGACACCTGGGCTCCGAGATAGGTCCAGTTCACCATATCCTCAGTGCTGAACACCAGCCAATCCTTCATCTTGAAGTAAGTTGCATCATCCTCGTCGTGATCCACGAAAAGGTAGAGAGTGTCGCCGTGCACGTAAGGCGCGGGGTCAGGAGTATATACTGCGCTTATTACCGGGTTTTGGGCAGATGAGCAAACAGCAGCGACAAGGCTGAGCGCTGCAGCAATCAATTTTTTTGTCATATGATCAATCGTTGGTTGGAGTATGTTTCAGTCGTGTCTGCAGTTCTTCCTCGGACAAGAGTGGCCAGTACACCATATACCTGCATTCGTGCACTCTTGAGAAGGGTTCCAGAATCATTCCCTCGTAGCTGGAAGGATAGACGCCGCCAAGTTTGAACTTGAGCTCCCCTTCAAGCTTGACAATATGCGAGAGCAGTTCATCCTGTCTGCCTACGATTACCGGCATATCATCGAGCGGAAGCTTTGGACCTGACGCTATGTGGCCATTTCTGCTGTCGTCGGCAAAGAGACCGTCCAGTCTCTCTACGCCCATTCGGGACGCCAGGACAAGCGGACCGTAGAGGAAGGACCAGTTGGAGCTTGAATCAGGCAACTGCATCACTCTGAGGCTCATAGGGAGTTCCAGCCTGATTTCGTCGCCCTTCCTCCAATTGGAAGTGATGGAAAGGTAGCCGTCACTGATGTCCGGGCGCAGTACGCTGTTGCCGTTTATGCTCAGTTTCACTTCCTCCCCGTTCGTCCATTCCGGGACTCTGATCTTGACCGTAAAGAGCTTACGGCGTTCCGGATCGATTCTGAGTACTATGCTGTTGTCGTCAGGGAACCTGGTCTTCAGTTCCAACTCCACATCGTCCCATTTCAGCGTGGAAGGGATGAAGAGGTTCACATAGAGAGTCTTGTCGGATTCGTGGCCATAGATCATTTCCCCGTAGCGGGCGTGGTTCTCCATACCTGAGCCTACGCAGCACCAGAAACTGGTCTGAGGCTGGGAATATACCTTATAATGCCCCGGGCGCATTGAAGTGAAGTACACGAAACCTCCCTGGACCGGATCCATGCTGGAAAGTATATGGTTGTACAGGGCACGCTCGTAAAAATCCATGTAGGAGGCATCACCGCTGGTGGCGTAGAGCATCTTGGTAAGCCTCAACATATTGTATGTATTGCAGGTCTCCGGTCCCTGCTCGCTGCTGAGCATAGTGCTGAAGTCTTCGGCAGGGTGGAAATGTTCCGAGACGCTGTTGCCTCCTATGCTGATGGTGCGGTGATTCACTACGGTCTCCCAGAAAAAGGCTGCCGCATCGCTCCATTCTTCATTGCCCTCAATGTCAGCTATACGTTTGTAGCCTATTACCTTGGGAATCTGGGTATTTGCGTGCATACCAGTGAGACGGTCCTCCCCCTTGAGCAAGGGCTCGAGAAGGGACTTCTGGCTGAAGCGGCGGGCAAGTTCCAGATGTCGGGGATCTCCGGAAATTGCCGCGGCGTCTGCAAACACCTCGTTCAGCCCTCCGTGCTCGCTGCGAAGCATATCCTGAATCTGGGTGTCGCTGAGGTCCTTGACCGTTTCATACATCCAGTCGACGAGTTTCAGGAACATCTCACCTGCAATCTCCCTGCCTGCCTGCAGATAGGCGTCACGCAGTCCGGCGTAGGTCTTGTGAATATTATACAAAGGCACCCAGCGGTCATTCAGGCCGAAAGGGGCTGCGTGTATTTCACCGCGACTGATCTCTTCCCACAGCTTTCCGGCATCTGGAATGCCTGCAAGATAGCCGTTCCCCGAAGCATCCTGACACAACTTCATTTCCGAGAGCACGTAATCCAGCCGGGCTTCAAGCTCCCTGTTGCCCGTAGCGGCATACATATAGGACAAGGCGGAAAGATAGTGTCCGCCTATATGTCCGTCTAGTCCGGTATTCTCCCAGTTCGGGTAGTTTTCAGCCTTCGGTTCAAGGCCGGCTCCCTTTCGGTACGGAGCAAGCAGCCTGTCAGGGTCAAGAGCCAGCATATAGCGTATATCCATATCTTCGGCATCCTTGAACTGACCTCCGGTAATCCTTACATCGGATACAGGAAAACTCTCCACCATTACAGGCAGGGGTGCTTTTCCGGTCTCTGCTCCTGCAGTAGAGCAAAGGGCAAAGGCAGTGAGGCATATGGTTAAGAATTTCATTTCCATTTCTGACAGATTTTTCTTCGATGGTTTCACTTCCTACTTCACTAGATCTTTGAAAGCTGATCCGAATATGATATAACTTGTGTTACCGGCTATGGTACCCTCATTCTGGCCCCAGAGGAATGGCCAGTCGTCGTAGTTCTCAAAGTGGTCAGGATGCCTGAAGAGCACGCCGGGAGCCACGTTACCCGGGATGAAGGAGAAATCGGCCCTGTTGTTGCCGTAGAAGACATTCTTTGGTCTGGCAGCACCGAGAGTGGCCACAAGGGAATAGTTATGGTAAGGGTGACAACCGAAAAGGTAATTCGTAGCCTTGTATGCGTGGTCTTTGGAGATGATGTCAGGGTAATACTTGCTCGCAAAGCATACCGTTGTTCCGAAGGAAACCACATTGCCACTGCCTGCCCAGTTCCCCAGTCCGATTGGTACCCCGTAAGGATTGTCTTCCTCAAGACTCTCTATGTACTCCTTATACTTCTCGACATAAGGGCTGAGTTTTTCCTTATAGTCCTCATCCATATAAGGAATCGCATCCAGTGCAGTTGATATCCCGAAATTGATGTTGCGGTCCAACATATCCCAGATCCGGGACTGGAAGGCCTCCAGATACTGCTGCTCGCCGGTAGCTATATACAACTGGAGATTTGCTCCCACGTTGCCGCCCATTCCGAAACCCCTCGGACCATCCTGTCCCGGATTCCTGGACATCAGTTCGTCAGCTTCCCTGAGCAACCTCTTCGACTGCTTCAATGCCCTTGCGGCAAGATCGTCATTGTAGCCCTTGAGAGCACGGCTTGCTGCCGCAAACATAGTGGCGGCACGGAAATCCAGCTGAGGATTGCGGCTGGTGAAGGCCCACATATCGTCAGGGGTACCGCTCCTTTTTCCATCGGCAGATACCTGATAAGGCTTCAGGGACGGATCATAGTGATATCCGTCAGTCAGTGAAGCGGCATCGCCGAGATGGTGGTAATTGTCAAGCACGGAATTGGAGAGACACTGTGCCATATGGCCGATCTGCTCCGCCTGCGCCACAAGATTGAGGGTGCCGTGCTCTATATACTGCAGTATGTCAGGCGTTCCATCAGGACGGTGCAGGTCCACATAGCGCTGCTGCTCGTCCACGAAAGTCATATCCCTCATAGGCTTGAAAAGCTCCCAGGTGGAGACGAAATTCTGCACCACACTGATGTTGGAGCCGGTTTCAATGTCGAAATCTCCGGCATCGAAATATCCTCCCACGTTCAGACCCGGGATGAGCTCGAGCGCCTTGTATTTCGTGTCGGTGGTCGGTCCCTGCCAGTGGAGGTCGAAGTGGTCTGTATCTGGCGGCGCCTGGAGATAACCCTCCTTGAAAGGCTCGCCGTGCCATACCCTATATGCCTCGTTCACAAACATATGATTCATATGAATAGGCACCCAGACGTCCGTAGTGGCATCGGTAATCTGGTCATACACCTCATTTCCGATTATGAAATTGTTGGTCTTCACATCTCCGTACTGCAGGAAATAAACTCCCGGCTCGTCCAGCTCGCTGAAGTCGAACTTCACATAATTGTATTTATAGTACGGTCCCCAAGGGCTTACTTTCCCTCGGAACACCTTTTTCGTACTGCCGTCATTCTCCACCTTCCAAACGGAAGCACTTGACAGCACTTTGTCCGCCTTATCCAGTTCGATTACCGCAACTTTAGGCTGCTCAGGCAGATAGCCCACCTGGGAGAAGCCCACGTTCGGCTCCCTTACCCAGCCCTTTATGGCGTTGGGTTCCACAATCCAGCTTAACACCTTGCCTGTCTTCCCGGCAGGAAGTTCGCTGCGCAGCACGTACCAGCCGTTCTGGGCAAGGATACGACCGTCATAGAGCTTGAGTTCGGCGTCCTCGCAAGTAATCCTTATCATACGCGAAGGATCGTCCGGCGCAAAGAGCATTTCGTGGCCGCACTCCAGCGGAAGCGGTTCCACGAACTCCCCTGTGCCTCGGTCATCGTAGGTACGGTAGCCCTTGTATTGCTTGTGCTTTTCGCTGTTGGGGCGTGCCACGGTCTGGGAAACCGCGTAGCGCGGGAAGCGGCACGGACGTCCGTCCACGATAAAGGCCTTGTTCCAATATTGGGACGGGAGGAACTCAAGATTGAACCCGGCATCTCCCGCAAGTTCCTCAGGCACAGGCTTATCCAGATACACGTCGATACGCACGGCCTTGCCCTCCGCAGACACTACAAGTCTGGAATCGAAGTCGTAGTCATCGTATCGCAGGGCCACTTCAATGGAATTGTTTTCAGGATTCGGCTTGCGCTCGGGGGTGGAAGGCACCAGGTCCCACTGCTCCGGAGTACTGGACAGCCTCACGGATCCTCCCTGCACGGTGCGCACGCCGTGGTGGATGATTTCGATTCCGGAGTTCTTCTCGTCATTGAAGCCGCCAGAGAAGAGATTGCTGTACACGAGAACGTTCACGCCCTGCCGCTCGAAATATTCCTGTTCATTCAGGGTAAAGGAAGCAGTTGTAACGTCATTGCAACAGGAAGACAGAATGAAGCCCGAAGCAATGAGTGTTGATATAATTCGCTTGGTTTGCATAAGTTGTAATTTTGGTGCATTTATATGGTTTCGCGAATTTAATCATAGCCTGACAAAAAGAAAAAAGGGCGTGTAACAAAAAACATAGTTCCTGTTACACACCCTCTGTCAGGTAACAAATCTCAGAGTATGGTCTCCGCAAGCCGCTTCGCCTTGTCGCGAAGTGCATCCACAGGCTCGGAGAGGCTGCCACGGCATAGCACCACTGCCATTCTCCTGCCTACGTGGGCCTCAGGTTTACCGAACACGCGCACGACGGCATCCTCTCTCAAAGCTTCGTCAAGCTTGTATTCCAGCGGTTTGTCCGATTCGGTCTTGGAGAGCACGACAGCACTGGCACCGGCATATTCGAGGCGCACCGAAGGGATTGGAAGTCCCATGACGGCACGGAAGTGCAGCTCGAACTCGGAGAGATTGGTTGAATGGGACAGGGTCACCATACCCGTATCGTGCGGGCGCGGGCTGAGTTCCGAGAATACCACACCGCTATCGGTCAGGAAGAACTCCACACCCCAGATACCGGCACCGGTGAGGGCGGCCGTTATTTTAGCCGCCATATCCATAGCATCCTGCAGGTCCTTCCCTGAAATGTCGTACGGCTGCCAGGACTCGCGATAGTCGCCGCCCTTCTGCACGTGACCAATAGGCGGGCAGAAAATTGTCGGTCCGTTCTTCTGGGTGACGGTAAGCAGGGTAAACTCGGAGTTGAAGTGTATGAACTCCTCCACGATTACTTCCTTCACGTCTCCCCTGCTGCCTTCCATAGCATCGTCGAAAGCCTTGCGTAGTCCTTCCGCCTGCCTGACCACGCTCTGTCCGTGGCCCGAAGAGGACATCAGAGGCTTTATCACACAAGGGAAACCTATCTTCTCCGCAGCCTCGCATAGCTCCTCGTAAGTGCTTGCATAGAAATACTTTGCAGTGCGCAGGCCGAGTTCCTTTGCCGCCAGGTCGCGTATTGCTTTGCGGTTCATCGTGTAGTTCACTGCTCTCGCGGACGGTACCACCTGTATTCCAGCCTTTTCGAATTCGAAGAGCTTCTCCGTGCGTATTGCCTCGATTTCCGGAACAATAATGTCAGGACGGTGCTTCTCCACCGCCGCCTGGAGGGCATCGCCGTCCAGCATCCTGAAGACTTCGCGCTCATCCGCTACCTGCATGGCCGGCGCATTGTCATACCTGTCGCACGCTATCACGTACTGTCCGGCCCTCTTGGCCGCAATCACAAATTCCTTTCCCAGCTCACCGGAGCCGAGCAGCATTATCTTCTTCATTTTTCCGAGCTATATGTTCCATAATAAGATGCGTACCACCTGGCGAAAGCCCTCAACCCGTCGCGAAGCGGGGTGGCCGGCTTGAAGCCGAAGTCCTCTTCGAGTGGGGTAGTGTCAGCGTAGGTGACAGGTACGTCACCTGGCTGCATCGGCACGAGTTCCTTGTGTGCCTCAAAGTCGTAGTCTGCAGGCAGCACGCCGGCAGCTATGAGTTCCTCCTGGAGTATGGTCACGAAGTCGAGCAGATTCTCAGGAGAATTGTTGCCTATGTTGTAAACCTTGTACGGAGGTACAGGAAGGCCGTCTTCGCCGGTGGCTTTCTCCGGGGCGTGGCGCATCACGCGTATCACTCCCTCCACGATATCGTCGATGTAGGTAAAGTCCCTCTTGCAGTGGCCGTAATTGAAGATTTTTATCGTCTGGGAGGCACGGAGCTTGTCCGTGAATCCAAAGTATGCCATATCGGGACGGCCGGCGGGACCGTAAACCGTAAAGAAGCGCAGACCCGTGGACGGGATGTTGTAGAGTTTGCTGTAGGCGTGGGCCATCAGCTCGTTGCTCTTCTTGGTGGCCGCATAGAGGCTCACCGGGTTGTCCACC
>SFJB01000084.1 GCA_004555145.1 Bacteroidales bacterium
ATTTTCGCCCCCAATCTGCACGATATGGGATTGATGAGCACAAGGGACTTCGAAAACTACTCAGACCTCTTTGACCTCATGATTTCCCTTGTGGGCAATCCTGACCTTCTGATTTATCTCCGTTCCTCAATTCCGAATCTCATCGCGCAGATTCAGAAGAGGGGGCGTGACTACGAGAAGAGCATACGCATCGACTATCTGACCGGTCTCAACGAGAAGTATGAGAAGTGGATAAGCGAATACAAGGGCAATCTCCTGGTCATAGATGCCGACAACGTGAAGTTCGGTGACCGTCCGGAAGATTTTGAGAAGGTTACGGACATGATTGACGCCCAGCTCTACGGACTCTTCTCCCAGCCGAAACCGCAGCTGTAGAAGAAAGTGTAACTAAATAATAAACCGATTATATGGATCAGAAAAGACCAACCATCATTGACTTTGTAGAAAAGTACACCGCCAAATACGGCGACGCAACCTTCCTCAGGGAAAAAGTGGACGGAGTTTGGACTGAAACATCCTTTAGGCAAACTCGTGAAGAAGCGGACATCCTGGCGGCAGGATTCATGGCCTTGGGTCTGCAGAAGGGAGAGAAGGTCTCCCTTATCTCCGAAGGCCGCAACCAGTGGATTTTCACTGAGTTGGGCATACTCTTCGCCGGTGCCGTGGACGTGCCTCTCTCCTTCAAACTCGAGTCGGATGTGGACCTTACCTTCCGCATCAACCATTCAGACTCAAGGTTTGTCGTAGCTTCCCAGACTCAGATAGAGAAGATCAGGAGGGTAATCGACAAGTGCCCTGCAATCGAGAAAGTGATTGTCATGGACCCTATCGAACTTAAGGAAGGAGAAATGTACTTGAGTGAAATCAGGGAGATGGGTGTGGAATATCTCAAGGACCACGCTGACGAGCTCGCAAAGAGGAAGGCTTCCGTGAAGCCGGATGATTACGCCAATATCAGTTACACCTCCGGCACTACCGCCGACCCTAAGGGAATCCTGCTCACCCACCGCAACTATACTGCCAATGTGGATCAGGCCCTGTCCGTGATTTCCATCGATGAGGGCGACGTCATGCTTATAATTCTCCCTCTCGACCACTGTTTCGCGCACGTGGCCGGTTTCTACGTGATGATGAAGTGCGGCGGAAGCATTGCCACCGTGCCTTGCGGAAAGAGCACCGTATCCCTGCTCAAGAACATCCCGAGCACCATCAACGAGGTCCGTCCTCACGTGCTCCTTTCGGTGCCTACCCTTTCCAGGAATTTCAAGAAGAGCTTCGACGGCGCCATCAAGAAGAAGGGTGCCTTCGTGGAGAAGCTCTACGAGTTCGGCCTCAAGAACGCCGAGACATACAACAGGGAATACTACAACGCCGGCAAGCCTTGCTGGAAGATGTGGTGGCGCAAGCCTGTCAATGCCCTCATCGACAAGCTCGTGTTCTCCAAGATCCGCGCCGGTTTCGGCGGAAGACTCAAGTTCTTCGTGGGCGGAGGTGCCCTGCTCGACATCGAGCTCCAGAGGTATTTCTGCGCCATCGGAATGCCTGTATTCCAGGGCTACGGCCTTTCTGAGGCAACACCTGTGATTTGCGCCAACTCCACCGGACACGCGCGCTTCGGCTCTTCGGGCCGCACCGTGGTGCCTATGGACATCAAGATATGCGACGAGGAGGGCAATGAGCTTCCTGACGGCGAGACCGGAGAAATCGTAATCCGCGGCGAGAACGTGATGGCGGGATATTGGAAGAATCCTGAGGCTACCGCCAAGACCATAGTGGACGGCTGGCTGCATACGGGAGACCGTGGCTATCTCTGCAAGGAAGACCGCCGCTACCTCTATGTTACCGGACGTTTCAAGAGTCTGCTCATTGCTGCCGATGGAGAGAAATATTCTCCGGAAGGATATGAGGACAGCCTGGCTGACGGCTCCAAGTTTATAGAAACCTCGATGCTCTACAACAATCAGAGCCCATATACCGTAGTTCTCGTCATCCCTAACAAGACTGCGCTTGCCGAAGAGGTGAAGAAATCGGGCCTCGACCCGGAGAGCCTCGAAGGAAAGAAGGCCCAGCTTGCCATCATCAAATCGGAGGTGGATGCCTACCGCAGCGGCGGCAAGAAGGCCGGAATGTTCCCTGAGCGCTGGCTCCCTGCGTCCATCATTGTGGGCGACACTCCTTTCACCGAGCAGAACGGTATGCTCAACACCACGATGAAGATGGTGCGCGGCAAGGTGGAGAAATTCTACGCCGACCGCATCGAGTATGCGATGACCGCCGAAGGCAAGGATGTCATGAACGAGAAGAACATCAACTCACTGTAATCAACATTTAAAACAATAAACAATTAAAAATGAAAAAGAACAGCAACATGGTAGCCATTGTGACAATGTGCTTCATCTTCGCGATGATTTCATTCGTCACCAATATGGCTGCTCCTTTCGGAAACATCTGGCGCGGCCATTATGAGTGGGCCGGAATGATGGGTAACATGATGAACTTTGCCGCATATCTCTTTATGGGAATTCCTGCCGGCAAGATGCTCATCAAGGTCGGATACAAGAACACGACCCTCATAGCAATCGCTACCGGATTCATCGGAATCGTCATCCAGTGGATCTCCAGCTTTGCCTTCCTGCAGGGCTCTGCCATCTATGTTTACCTCCTCGGTGCATTCGTATGCGGATTCAGTGTATGTATGCTCAACACCGTTGTGAACCCTATGCTCAAGATCCTGGGCGGCGGCGGAAACAAGGGTAACCAGTACATCCAGATCGGCGGTACCTTCAACTCCCTCACCGGCACTCTTACTCCTCTTCTCGTAGGTGTACTCATCGGTACCGTGACTGACAAGACCGCTATGTCTGACGTGGCTCCTCTCCTGTTCATCGCAATGGGTGTATTCGCCATCTCATTCGTCATCATCTCAGCTGTCAAGATCCCTGAGCCGGCTCAGGAGCGCAAAACCGACAAATACGAGCACAGCGCCTGGTCATTCCGCCACCTCGTTCTCGGTGTCGTAGCCATATTCTTCTATGTAGGTATCGAAATCGGAATCCCTTCCCAGCTTAACTTCTACCTCTCCGATGCTTCTGCAAAGGGCGCCGGCCTCGCAATTGACGGTGCTGCAGTAGGTGGAGCTATCGCTGCGGTTTACTGGCTGCTTATGATGGTCGGAAGAGCATTCAGCTCAGTGATCAGCGCCAAAGTCAATACCAGAGTCCAGGTGATTACCGTTTCCTCCCTCGCCATCATCCTCGTCCTTGTGGCCATCTTCATCCCTAAGGAAGTTGTGATGACTATGCCTGGCTACAGCGTGGAGAACGGTTTCTTCCTTGCTCCGGGCATCCCTGTCAAGGCCCTCTTCCTCGTGCTCTGCGGTCTGTGCACCTCCATCCTTTGGGGTGCCATCTTCAACCTCAGCACCGAGGGACTCGGAAAATATACCGAGCAGGCTTCCGGCATCTTCATGATGATGGTTGTGGGCGGTGGCATTATGCCTCTCATCCAGGACTTTATCGCAAAGAGCGCCGGTTATATGGCCAGCTACTGGCTCATCGTCGCAATGCTTGCATATATTCTCTTCTATGCTCTCAAGGGATGCAAGAACGTCAATACCGATATACCTGTATAATTAATCAACAGTAAAACAAATGGAAAACAATTTTGAAAAGCAGTTCGTGGTCGGCGTAGATATAGGCGGCCAGACTTCGAAGATAGGAGTAGTAAACACCAGAGGTGAGGTCCTCGCCCAGATCGTCATCAGGTCCGACATTTACGGCTCAGATGCTGATGCGTTCATCCTTGCCCTTTCAAATGCCATCAAGACCTGCATCAAGGAAGCAGGCGTTGAGGGTCAGGTAAGGGGTATAGGCGTCGGAGCTCCGAACGGAAACTATTATACCGGATGCGTGGCATTCGCTCCGAACCTTGCGTGGGCGGCCGGCCAGTCAGTGGAACTCGCTGCCAAACTTTCAGCCCAGATGGGCGGAATTCCTGTCTCTTTGACAAATGATGCCAACGCTGCAGCAGTGGGCGAGATGACCTATGGCGCAGCCAGGGGCCTCAAGGACTTCATTATGATCACCCTTGGTACCGGCGTGGGAAGTGGCATAGTTATTGACGGCAAGGTGGTGTACGGACACGACGGATTCGCCGGAGAGCTCGGACACGTTTGCGTTGTGCGCAATGGCGGACGCCTCTGCGGCTGCGGAAAGACAGGATGTCTGGAGACTTACTGCTCTGCCACCGGAGTTGCACGCACCGCTCGCGAGTGGCTTGAAGCTACTGATGAGCCATCCCTGCTCCGCGACGTGGAGGAGATTTCCTCAAAGAGCGTGTACGATGCTGCAAAGGCTGGGGATGCGCTTGCAAAGCGTATCTTCGAGTACACCGGAAAGCTGCTCGGCCGTTCATTCGCTGACTTCATCGCTTTCAGCGCTCCTGAGGCAATAGTTCTCTTCGGAGGTCTTGCAAGGGCCAAGGAGTACCTCTATGAGCCTATGCTTAATGCGATGAATGACAATGTGCTTCCTATTTGGAAGGGCAAGGTGAAACTGATTTTCTCCCAGCTCAAGGAGTCTGATGCCGCAATACTCGGTGCATCCGCTCTGGCCTGGGAACTGTAGAAACTATCATTAATTATTGTTTATAGATGAAAAGATTTTATTTGATTGCAGCCCTTGTGATGGGACTGACCGCAGTAGCCTGCAATAGCCAGACTGCCGCAGAGGGGGACGCTCAGGGCGCCGAGAAGGTAATGACAGCCAAGGATTATCTTCCTTCCAAGGCTGAGATTGACTCTGTCAGCTACCTTATGGGCATCAACTTCGGAGGCTTCCTCAAATCATACAACTTCGGTGAGTTGAACTACAGCGAGGTTGTGAAAGGTATCAAGGATTTTATGAAGGCTGAAGGAGATCCGCGTTCCGCAGAATTCCTGAAGCAGTTCAAGGTAGACCCTAATTCGATGAACAATGCCTTCAATACTTTTACTGAGAAGAGGAACAACTATACCGCCCTCGAAAGCAAGGAGGAATCAGAGAAATTCCTCGCTGCAAATGCCAAGAAGGCAGGCGTTACCGTAGCTGAATCCGGTCTCCAGTATGAGATTATCGAGAAGGGCAACGAAGTGGTTCCAGCCATGTCTGATACCCTTTGGGTAAAGTATAAGGGAACACTCGTGGACGGAACCGTCTTTGATGAGGTTCCTGCCGATGCAGAGCCTGTACGCCTCTTCCTCACCCAGGTCATCAAGGGATGGCAGGAAGGTCTCCAGCTCATTGGAGAGGGTGGCAAGATCAAGCTTTACATTCCTTCCGAGCTCGGTTATGGTGAGCGTGGCAACCAGGCTATCAAGCCTAATTCTGCTCTTGTGTTCGACATCGAACTTACGAAGGTCGGAAAAGTAGCTGAAAGCGCTGAATAATTCTTGGATGATTCTTGTAAACGGGTCCCGTAACAGGGGCCCGTTTTCATTTTCTGGAAAATGCGTATATTTGCAGTGTGCGATACAACTATGAAAAAATACTTTCGCTGTTAGTAGTTGTATTTTTGTCAGCGATGTCGGCGTGTACTTCCTCTATCCAAAAACCTGCCGACGGTCCTGTCCGGGTGGCTTTTGCCCTTTCGGACGAGGACACTAAAACTGTACTTGAACCTGAATCCGGCTTTTTCTCCTGGGAAACAGATGACAGAATTGCCGTGTGGGCTTATGATGCCTCCGGGAACAGCGTGCTTGAGTCCCAGCCATTTACCCTTCTGGCCCGCGGCAATTCCAACAGAAGGGCTTATTTCACTTCCGTCCTTCCCTCTGCAATGACAGAAGGGGATTACAGCTATTATCTGGCTTACCCATATCCTGAAAGCGTCTCCGGCACCACGGCGGTATTCACCTTGCCTTCCGTGCAGGACGGAAAGGCTTCTGGCGGCACAGGCATCTGCGTTTCGGATCGCGTGGCTGCAGGAGCCTTGCAGCCTTTTGATGAGACTGCCCCGGTGGATCGGACGCTGAGCTTCAATGCCGGACTCAGACATATACTCCATTACCTGCGTTTCTATGTGCCGGAGGGTTGCAATATTTTGGGAGAACCCATCAAAAGCATAGAATTTACTATGCCGCAGCCTACAGTGGGGGAGGTGCAGGTGAATGTGCTCGACCGCAGCGCCAGCCTCTCAGGCGGGGGAAACAAAATCAAACTTAATCTGGAAGAACTGCTGGCCGAAAATGAATTCGCAGCCGCGGGCATCTTCCCGCCGCAGAGTACCTATGCGGAAGGAGATTATATGAACATACGCGTGTTCTCGGAGAACGCGTACTCGGATTTGGAGCCGATAAGCCTCGCCGGACGCAATTTCCAGGCGGGGCATATTACCTCTGTGCCTATGCGCATCACAAGCATAGGGATATATAATATCTACTTCAGCTTCGTCTCCAACAATCTTGGAGAGGAAGTGCAGAAGATTACGGTCTCCCTGCCGTCTCCAATCACATCTGACGGGGTGAGCAGGAGCGAGTTCGTCTTCAGCCACGAGGACGGCTCCGCCATCTCTCCGGGAGAGACTTTCAAAATATCAACCATTGAGGCTGCAGAATTCGCAGCCCTCTCGTCCCTTTCTGCTAGCGTAACGTACGAGAGCGAGAATGCCATAGTCAGCGAAAGCCTCAGCTTTCCGGCCTTAGGGCAGTCGGATACTTCGTGCAGTTTCAGCTTGAGTTGCCCTTATCTTTTCTTTGAGGATTTCAGCACGCTTGCGGCGTTCAGCAGCAACGACGCTTATAAAACCAGCAGCGCGGGAAGCAAAGACGGAGTAAAACTTACCAACGTTGCCAACGTTGCCAACGGTTGGACTGCAGCGAGGGCAGGAGGCGAGGCGCGAACTGCCATCAGGCTGGCTGCAAGAAGGGAATCTGTTGCAAGGTATCCTGCCAGGTGTGATTCCCCTCAGTTGACCGGCATTAAGAAAGGACATAATGTCAGCCTTAAACTGAGCTTTGATTATTCTATGGACAGGCAGGAATTAGGCAGCTCTAAGGTCGGCCAGACCGTATATGTGGGCTGGACCACAGAGACCGGTGCCTTGAGCAGCAGCAGT
>SFJB01000085.1 GCA_004555145.1 Bacteroidales bacterium
ATCACAGATAACATATTGATAGTGAAAGAGAACGATACCCTTGACCTGGGGCATTGTTCTCTTGTTTTCAAAATGACCCCGATGGTCCACTGGCCGGAGACAATGATGACATATCTGCCTGAGGAAGAGACACTTTTCTCCGGAGACGCATTCGGCTGCTTCGGCGCCCTGAAAGGCAGGGGAGAAGACCATTTCGAAGAATTCAGGGACGAGATGGTGAGATATTACGCCAGCATCGTGGGAAAATACGGCCAGACGGTCCAGGCTGCGATGAAAAAGCTCGCAGGCGTGCCTGTATCAAGGATCTGCAGCACTCACGGCCCTGTCTGGGAGAAGGACATACCGAAAGTCCTGGACATCTATGACAGAATGAGCCGATACCAGACCGCAAAGGGAGTCTGCATCGTATATGGCTCAATGTACGGCAATACGGCCGAGGCCGCCGAAGCCATCTACGATGAATGCAGGGCAAGGGGCATCAAATGCGCCATCCACGACGCCGTCACGGAGAATCCTTCATTCATATACAAGGACATATTCGAATATGACACGCTCGTTTGCGGCGCACCTACGTACAACAATGACATTTTCCCGGCCGTCGCGCACATTCTCAAAGGCGTCGCGGCCAGAATGATCAAAAATCACAGATTCGCCGCATTCGGCTCCTACACCTGGATCGGCGGCAGCGTCAAGCTGATGAATCTGATGGCGGAATCTGCCGGGCTTGATGTACTTGGTGAAGGAATGCCGTTCAAGCAGGCATTCTCCCAGGCCAAACCTGACATCAAGGCGTTTGTGGACATCCTCGAAGCTTAGACTCCCCTTGTAAAAGACTTGTTATACAATTTATATTATGTTAAGTTAGACTATGGTCCTCACATTCCTCACCCTACTCGGAGCCGTCGGCCTCTTCCTTTACGGAATGAATCTGCTCAGCAACGGAATCCTGAAACTGACCGGTGACAGATTCACCACCTGGCTCAGCCTGGCCAAGAAAAATCCGATTTCCAGCATCGCCTCCGGAGCCGGGATGGCGGCAATAGCCGAATCCTCCAGCGCCGCGACCGTGGCAATCGTCAGCTTCGCAAACGCCGGAGCGATAACCCTCGCCCAGGCAATCCTGATGATAATGGGTGCCAATATCGGAGCTACCTTAACCGCCTGGTTCATAGCTGTTTTCGGATTCAGTCTAGGAATCGGGACCATATCCTACCCTTTCATTGCCCTCGGCTTCGTCCTCCTTATGATGAAAGGGAAAAAGAGGAAAATCGCAGGCGAATCCATATTGGGCTTCGCATTCATCTTCCTCGGAATGTCCTATATGATGAACAATTTCCCGGCAGCAGGCGAAATGACGGGAATCAAGGCCGCATTCGACAGCTTCACCAGCAACGGATTCCTTACAATACTCCTCTTCATGGCCGCAGGATGCATCCTCGCGTTCGCCTGCCAGAGCACAGGTGCGATAACACTCACAATGGTAATCGCCTCCTGCGGATGGATCAGCTTCGACATGGCCGCCGCAATGGTGATGGGTGAAAACATCGGTACCACCATAACCGCCAACCTCGCAGCCTCCGAAGCCAATCTTCAGGCCAAGAGAGCGGCCCTTGTACATACACTTTTCAACCTCATCGGCGCCATTCTCATTATACTGACATTCAAGCCATTCCTTAAACTGATAGGCCTGATGGTCACCGGACTTGGACTGGACAATCCTTATCTTGGATCGCTTTCTTCAGGAAGAGAAGCCGTCCTTTCGGGAGTCTATGGGATAGCCATTTTCCATACCATGTTCAATTTCAGAATCCAGGCTCAAGTTCATATCAGCCCGCCATTTCAGCACCCCTGCCATCGGCATTGACCAGGCATTCAAGGAAATAGCAGGCTTCGGCGAGGAGCTGGGCAGCGGCTTCGGATATGTCAGGAAGGCATTGAACGAGAGCGACCCGGACAAATTCGAGGAATACAGGATGTCTCTCGTCCAGCTTGAGGAAATCTCGGACAAGATGGAATATGAGATAGCCGACTGCCTTAACGGGCTTACTACAGAGCCGCTTACTGACGAGGAAGCCGACGAGGTCAAGATACTTTACAGGGTCATCGGCGAGCTCGAAAGTCTCGGAGACAGCGGCGAGAACATCAGCCGCATTCTCGAACGCGAAAGAGTCCACAACCGGAAATTCGACGAAAAGGCTGTAGCCAATATCAATCTGATGATTGACGCCGTGACTGAAGCCTATGAGGTAATGGTCGCAAACCTGAAAACCGCGATTTCCGGCAATCTCAATGACATAAGCAACGCCTACGAGGCCGAGAACAAGATAAATGAGACCAGGAACAGACTCAGGAACGAGGGCATTGAACAGATTGGCCAGCAGACAGGCAACTACCAGTCTCTCAACTACTTCCTCGACATTATCTCTGAGCTTGAGGCTATGGGAGACTTCATGATCAACGTATCGCAGGCAGTATCGAAACGAAAGGCCAGCTGAGCTGGTCAGACCTTTATGGAAACCTGATTGACAATGAGAAAGAAAAAGACTGACATTATCCTCGAAAACGTACTGATTGAGGGGGTTGCCGCAGAGGGAAAGGCAATAGCGAGAATCGACGGGGTTGTCCTCTTCGTCGAATACGCTGTTCCTGGAGATGTGGTCAACGTCAAGATCATCAAAAAGAAGAAAAACTATATGGAAGGCTTCATCCTCAGGATGGTAAAGCCCTCCCCTCACAGGCTGGAACCCTTCTGCAAGCACTTCGGAGTCTGCGGAGGATGCAAATGGCAACCCCTCCCCTACGAAATGCAGCTTGCGGCAAAACAGCAGCAGGTCGAAGACCAGCTCGTACGCATAGGCCACCTGCAAGTGCCTGAAATACAAGCCATTCTGCCATCCGAGAAAACCGAATGCTACAGGAACAAGCTCGAATTCACCTTCTCGAACCGCCGCTGGCTGCTGGACGGCGAAGACCCGGAAAGCATAGACGAAGTGCACCGCCAGGGCCTCGGCTTTCACGTAGGCCGCTTCTTCGACAAGGTCGTGGACATCGAGGAATGCCATCTCCAGAGCGAGCCATCCAATGCCATTCGCAATTTCATACGCGAATATGCCTTCAGCCACGGACTCCCCTTCTTCGACATACGCAACCACGAAGGATACCTGCGCAACCTGATAATACGCTCGAACGAAAAAGGCGAGCTGATGCTGACCTTGGTATTCTGGAAAGAAGACGCGGAGGCACGCTGCGCCCTGCTGGATGCGCTTATAGCCAAGTTCCCTCAAATCAAGTCGTTATATTACGTTATAAACGGAAAGATGAACGACTCCATAGCCGATCAGGAATGTCTGCTCTACTACGGTGCCGACGCGATCTGGGAGCAGATGGAGCAGCTGCGTTTCAAAATCGGCCCCAAGTCCTTCTTCCAGACCAACACTGCCCAGGCCTGCCGCCTCTACTCGCTGGCCAGGGACTTCGCGCAGCTCAGCGGCAAGGAAGTCGTATATGACCTCTACACCGGCACCGGCACCATAGCCCAGTATATCAGCGCCTCGGCCTCAAAGGTCATAGGCATAGAATACGTAGAGGACGCAATCGCAGACGCGCGCATAAACGCAGCGGCGAACGGCATAGACAACTGCGAATTCTTCGCCGGGGATATGAAGGATATACTTACCGACGCCTTCGTAGAGCGACACGGACGCCCGGACGTCGTGATCCTGGACCCACCTAGAGCCGGCATACACCCCGACGTGGCGCGCGTGATACTGAATGCCGCGCCGGAACGTATGGTCTATGTCAGCTGCAACCCGGCATCGCAGGCCCGCGACCTCGCCATATTCTGCGACAGCGAAAACAAGGGTCCTTACAGCTACGAAATCACTGCCGTCAGGCCGGTGGATATGTTCCCGCACACCCATCACGTCGAGAATGTCGTTGCCCTCCGCAGGGTTTTGAAGAAAAATTGCTAAATTCGCGCTGATATGGACTTTTTGAACTTCCTCTCGTCAGACAATCTCGCCGTCGTGATTCTGCTGCTGATTTCGGGCCTCGCGCTCGTGCTCATCGGCGCGGAAGTGCTTGTCGATGGCTCCTCCAAGATAGCCAAGAAGCTGGGAATCAGCGACTTCGTAATCGGCCTGTCAATCGTGGCCATAGGCACCTCGGCACCGGAAATGGTCGTCAGCTTCCTTGGCGCCATACAGGGCAAGGCGGATATTTCAGTAGGCAACATAGTCGGATCCAACGTCTTCAACACCGCCTTCGTACTCGGCATCTCGGCCCTCATAGCCCCGGTGCTCATAACCCGCACGAACAAAAGGCGCGACGTGCCTGTGAACCTCGTTGTCACCCTGCTTCTCTTCTTATGCGGAATGACCGGCACCCTGCTCGCGCTCGTCGGCCTCGGCGACTCCGGCTTTGCCAGCAACACCATCAGCCGCGTCGAAGGCGCAGTCTTCCTCCTGCTTTTCATCGGATATATGGTCTGGTCCTTCCTCTCCTCCGAGAAGAGCGCCGAGGACGTACAGGACCCTGCAAAGGCCAAGCAGATAAACGTCTGGATATCATTGATTTTCATAATATTGGGCATAGTGTCGCTCGTCTTCGGCGGACAGGTCTTCGTCAGCAGCGCGGAAGCCATCGCGCATAAGGCCGGCCTCTCCGACAAATTCATAGCAGTCACCGTACTCGCCTGCGGCACCTCCCTTCCGGAACTGGCGACCAGCGTCGTAGCCGCAATCAAAGGCAAGGGCCAGATGGCCATAGGCAACGTACTCGGCTCCAATGTCGCAAACATACTGCTCATCGTCGGCGGCTCGGCCGTCATACGTCCCCTTTCGCTCGACGGCATCAACCTCCTCGACTTCGCAGCCCTCGGAGCCCTCGCCCTTATGCTGACTGCAGCCGCCTACCTCAGTCGCGAAAAACTCGGCCGCACAGCAGGCGCAATACTGCTCGCAATAGGCGTCGCCTACAACGCTTTCCTAATAGCAACAATTTAATATTTAAATATATACATATACATACCTAAACCAACAACTAAACTGAACTTCAAACTATGCTTAAACCGACACAATACGAACTGGTAAATTATCTCGACGGACACCGTTTCCAGGATTCAGGCTGGGACCTTGCTGACAAGCAGAGTTCCTCACCATCCCTTATCAGAGCCGATTACTCCAACAAGAAATTCTCTCCCCGCGAAGATCTGGAAGGCCTTTACCGTTATGCCGAGTGGCTGCCGGTGAAACGCACCCTCAAAGGCTCCCACAGGCCTGTGACCTACAAGAGCGAAGGTCTGGCCGGATATCTCGGGCTCAAAAACCTCTATATAACCTTCTCGGGATACTTCCCGGAGAGAGGCGCAGATATGGAAACCTGTTCCTTCAAGGAAACCGAGGCCTATTCAGTATGCGGACGACTGGCTGCAGGAACAGACAAGGTACTCGTAGTCGCTTCTGCCGGTAACACCGCACGAGCCTTCGCAAAAGTATGTTCCGACAACAATATCCCCCTGCTGCTCAGCATCCCGGAGGACAACGCTGGAGCGCTCTGGTTCCGCAAGAAACTGAACGACTGCGTGAAAATCATCGCCGCGCCTAAGGGCTGCGACTATTTCGACGCCATATATCTCTCCGACGTGGTATGCAAGGACCCAATGTTCATGGCAGAAGGCGGAGCGAAAAACATCGCCAGACGCGACGGTATGGGCACCACCCTGCTGTCGGCCGTCGAGACCATAGGCCGTATCCCTGACGCATATTTCCAGGCGATAGGCAGCGGCACAGGCACCATCGCAGCTTGGGAAAACAACCTCCGACTCATCGAAGACGGACGCTTCGGTACCCACAAGATGCGTCTGTACCCATCCCAGAACGATCCTTTCACCATTATGTATGACTCCTGGAAGGCCGACTCCAGACAGCTCGTGCCGCTCAGCCCAGAAGACGCGCGCCACCAGGCTTCAGTCATAAAGGCCAAGGTCCTCTCCAACAGAAAACCGCCATATCCTATCGCAGGAGGCCTCTTCGACGCAATGAAAGACGCCGGAGGCGATATGTTCAAAGTAAACAACGACGAAATCGACTTCTGGAAGGCGAAATTCCTCGAACTGGAAGGCGTGGATATCTATTCCGCAGCATCTGTCGCAACGGCCAGCCTTGCCCAGGCAATCGAGGAAGGCAAGGTGGGCAGCGACGAAGTCATCATGCTGAACATCACTGGCGGCGGCGAAAAAAGATCGAAGGCAGAATTCGATGTCATCCAAGCGAAACCTGCCCTCGTTCTCGATCCTGCCCTGCCTGAGGAAGAAATCATCAGCAAGGTCAAGGAACTCTTTAAATAATCCTTTGTAAAGGCTTATACGTCAAATGCAAACAACTCCTTTGAAAGGATAGGATTTGCATAGATGCCAAGGAAAATGTCACGAAGCTCGCGACGGTCCAGCTCAGGCTCGACCATATCGAGCTTCTTTTCCATATAGTCCACGAACGCAGCCTTCTCCTCGGCGCTGTAGCGGTCCATGAAACGGCGGGTACGGTTGCGCAGGTCGTAGGCGATATAAGAATTCTTCCATATCTTGTAACCGTCGATGATACGCATATCTATGGCGTGGCGTATGGCCTGGTAACGGTCGTTCTTGTCGCAGATCGCTGCGGCTGCGAGCTCCTCCGGAGCCAGCGGCTTGCCTATGTTCAGGTGTATGTTGCCCTTCTGCTGGGTAATGCCGGTGATGATGCTGATGAAGTCCTCGTTCGGTGCCTTTACGTACTTCTGCTGACGGGAAATGAGCAGTTCCCTCGCCTTGGCGATGTCGCAAGGCTCATATTCGTAGGAAATGCTGGCAGGAATGATATTGAGTTCCTGGAAATTGGTCTTGAAATCTGCCTGGCCGCTCATATCGAGCATCTTCAGCAGGCCCTGTTCCGTAATGTCGAGACCGTTCTTGGTGCGTCCCTGACGCTGTGCAAGCCAGATGGAGCTCTCGCCGCTCGTAATCTTCAGACGTATGTAGCGGGAAAGGAGCTGGGAGGAGATATAGAGTTCACGGGCCGATATGCCGCGGACCACCTTGATCATCCTGTTTGAGCGTATCAGCGCCTCGATGAAGCTGTTGGTCAGAAGATTGCTGCCTACGCATATCTCGGTGAGCGGAAGTCCGTTGCGGAAAAGCACGGTCTGCACTATGGCCGGATCGAGGATGATGTCTCTGTGGTTCGACATTATGAGGAATTTTCCCGGGGCGTCAATGATGTTGGAGATGCCATCGTAAGAGAAAGTGTGGGCCGTGGTGGCCAGCACCCTCTCCACCATTTTCTGCATTACCAGTATCTGGAACTCATCTATGCTGTGGAGACCTTTCAGAAGACTGCCCAGATAGCTGGAGTCTTCATCGGGGAAGATGAATTTGGAAGCCTGGGCCACATATTTGTGATCGGCTATCCCTTTGAGAGCAGTACACGCTTCATCGTCGTTATATGGACTGATGCTCTCGAATTCAGACATATCTACCATAATAGTATTAGTTGGGTTTGCACAAATATAGTAATTTTCTTTTGAAGCGTCATTCGGCCCGGAACAGCAGCGAACTGTCTCCATAACTGAGGAAACGGAAGGAGTGCGCGAGCGCATATTCATAGATAGGCTTCCATTCTCCTCCGATGAAGGCGGAAATCAGCAGCAGCAGAGTGCTCTGAGGCTGATGGAAATTGGTCACCAGCACATCCACGACGCGGAAACGGAAGCCGGGAACTATGATGATGCGGGTGCCGACCCTGAGGGAAGTCTCCCCGCGGGCCTTCAGATAGTCTATTATCGCGTCCAGACTCTCCTCGAGACTGTAGTCATATTCCCTGGCGTATGGAGCCCACTGGTCCACGTCCTTAGCTTCGCCTTCCTCGATGATCCCGACTCCGACATAATAAAGGGATTCCAGGGTCCTGACCGAAGTGGTGCCTACGGCAATGACCTGATGTCCCCCGTGACGCAGTTTCATAAGGAAGTCCAGACTGACGCTGAACGGCTCCCTGTGCATCTTGTGCTCTGCGACATTGTCCGACTTGACGGGCAGGAAGGTTCCGGCGCCTACGTGGAGGCATACGGTTTCCGTGTCTATGCCCCTGTTTCTGATCGCTTCGAGCACCGCGTCGGTAAAGTGCAGGCCGGCGGTAGGGGCGGCTACGGAGCCCCTGTACTTCGCATACAGAGTCTGGTAGCGTTCGCT
Organism: Bacteroidales bacterium; assembly: GCA_004555145.1. The sequence goes on from SFJB01000085.1 coordinate 8,225, forward strand.
GTCTATGCTTTCCGTATCACGGTTCAGATATGGAGGGATAGGGATGCGTCCACAGGCCTCCAGAACGGCCGAAAAAGCGGCTCCATTGTCCCAGCTGAAGCGTACTATAGAAGTCTCACCCTGCCTTTCTACCAGCTCTGCCCTGAGATTCATAAGGGAAACAGCCTCATCAGCGTCAGGATTGTCGAGACGAAGCACGTCCCCCTTCCATTTCTTCACATTTCCGACTATGCATTTCCATTCGCACTGTCCGGTCGAGGCGAAATTCACATTGTATTCCACCGGCAGATGGGGTTCCAGGCAGAAAACCTCGATCGAGGCCCCGCTTTCCCTGCGGAAATGCAACCTGGCCGGCACCACCTTGGTGTCATTGAAGACCATTATGGCGTTGTCGGGAAGCAGTCCCGGAAGATCTCTGAATATATGTTCAGTGATGCAGGAATCGCGGAATTCCAGCAATTTGGACTGATCCCGCTCCTCGAGCGGATATTTCGCAATCCTGGAATCAGGAAGCTCGTAGTTGTAATCCTTGATGTTTATATCGACAGACATCTGTAAATCTCCTAATAATAATGCGCGAATTT
>SFJB01000086.1 GCA_004555145.1 Bacteroidales bacterium
GTCCTTGAATTCTTCAGTGGTAGTAGGAACCGTCATGCCAACTTCATCCAGCCAGGTATAGATATAGAGTATCTGCCCCTCGCGAATTGTGGATGACTTGAGATTGTTCCAATTCTTGAGCTGATTGACGCTGACCCCGTAACGGCTCGCAATGCGGCCGAGGTAGTCTCCGCTCTTGACCCTATATGACAAGCGCTGAGGCGTTGCCGCCTTGGAAGCGTTCTGCACTTCCTTGATCACCTTTGCGGACAGCAGGGAATCAGCCTTGAATGTGTAGATGGAATCCATTGGTATATCCAGCACTGCTCCTGTCCAGTTAACCGGAATCTTAAGCACGTACTCGTGGTTGTTGCCAGGTATTATATCATTGAAATACTGCGGGTTAAGTCTGCGCAGGTCGTCAATTGGCAAGCCTGTTGTCCCGTTGATCTGAGCGAAATGGAGGTTGCGGTTTATGCGCAGGGTGTCGGTTTGCGCCGGCATTCCGACATTCTGAGGCAGTATCCCGTATTCCTTGTAATAGGTCATAGCATACATAACTGCCACGAATGCAGGAACATAGCCCCTGGTTTCCCGCGGCAGGTACGGATAAATGCTCCAGTAGTCGCGTGAACCCCCTGCCCTGCGTATAGCCTTGGATACGTTACCCGCGCCACAGTTGTAGGAACTTATTGCAAGAGCCCAGTCTCCGAATATGTTGTATGCGTCGCGCAGGTACCTTGCCGCGGCATCCATGGACTTCTCCACGTCCATCCGTTCATCTACATAGGAATTAATCTCCAGACCGTAGGACTTGGCTGTCGTGTACATAAACTGCCATATACCCTTGGCGCCGGCTCTGGATGTGGCTGTAGGATTCAGCATTGACTCTACCACAGCCATATATTTCAACTCCACCGGAAGCTTGTAGCGACTCAGAATCTCTTCGAACATAGGGAAATAGAAGTTGCTCAGTCCCAGAACCTTGCCCATTCTTTCAGGCATCTTCTCCGAGTAGAGTACTATGCAGTTGCGCACGTGGTCGTTGAAAGGCAGCGAGATGAAGGAATTCATATCTGCAATGCGCTTGATGAGTACCTCATCGCTGACCTTGGAGTCGAAGCGCACGGAATCCATATCGTATTCGTGGACGATGTCGTAATCGGCAATCGTTGAATTCTGGTACCATAGCTGGAGCAGGCTGTCGCTCATTTCCGCAGTGTATTCCACTGTGTTATCCTGCCAGTCATTGCCTTCCATAACTGCAATCAACTCGCTGTCTTCCAGATAGCGCCTCTGCTCGAAACTGTCAAGGAGGGTCTGAAGCGAGTCGAGGCTGGCTTTGAGGGCATCATTCTCCTGCTGCAGCTGTTTCCTTGTCGGATGGCCGAAGAGGAATCCTTTCTTCTGCGCCTCCATACGGGGTGCAAGCAGCAGAAGCAGAGTGATGAATAAGATTGACTTTCTCATTATCAAAAACTTAATCCCAGGCGTACGCCCAGGGCTATGTTATTGGAGGCAGGCCCTCCAAATGCCAGGTGAAAATCGGGTATGCCCACTACAGGCTCCATCTTGAGCGCCAGGTCATTGCTTACTTCGAAGTTGTGCATATAGGAAAAGACGTTGGCATCTATAACCTGCAACACGTAAACGAGGGCAATGGCAAGCACTGAATAATCCCTGTAACGTCTGTATATGTTCTTGTAATATAGGGCCTGCTCGGCGGTAATCGGACCGTCATATGCAATTTCAGGGTCGCTGGCCTCTACATATATGGAACGGAAACGCTGGAAATTTCTGTTGAAGTCCGAGTAATAGTGAAAAGCCGCAGCCATACCTCCCAGGTAGAGAGGGAGTTTCCAATACTCCTTATTGTATATCTGTCCCAAGCCGGGCAGGAGTATGGAATAGATCGTCGCCTTGCCGGCGTGCGGGTAATAGTCCGGTTTATAGCAAATTACACCGTCCATAAGGCTGCCCCACCAGGCCAGTCCCGCTCCCACGAAACTGAGAGTCGCCGCTGTGCTGTTGCCCTTGCTGTTGAAGTATATGCCTGCCCCCAGTCCTGCACCAATGGTTCCGTAGACTATCGGGAGCTTCCAATACTGCCTGTTGTAGATCTGGCAGCCTCCTACGAAGACCGCCGAGCCTCCGAAGACCTGTCCTACCTTGAGCTCATTGCGGTGACGCAGACCTCCGAAATAATCCTTCAGAGAGAAAAGTGTTTCTACCGAGTCCTTCTTGCTGCTTGAACTGTTGCTGTTGTTGTATGACTGGCTGAATGCCTGGTCACGGAACTGGGCTGAAGCGCAAATGCTGATGGATACAGCGGCCAAAACCGCTGCAATATATCTTATGTAGCGCTTAAGATATCCCATCAGAACTGCTTATCTTCTAGTGCTTTGACAAATGCTTTCACTTCCTCGTCCGAGTTGAAGTGTATAGTCATCGTGCCCTTGCCGTTGCTGCTTCTTTTCAGGGAAATCTCATTGGAGAAGAACCTGCCCACGTGGCTGAGGATTTTGTAGTAGTCCTCGGGCAGTTCCTGGTCCTTCCTGGCTGCTTCTGCCTTTCCTACGCTTTCCGGTTTTATCTGGGCCTTCCTTACCAGGGCTTCAAGTTCCCTGACTGACATTCCGTCCTTGATGACCAGGTCGCATAGCTGTTCCTGCAGCTCCGGGTCCTCGACTCCGAGTATTGCCTTTGCGTGGCCCATGCTCAAAAGCCCCACCTTGATGTCGTGCTGCACCTTTGCAGGGAGTTTGAGCAGGCGTATGGTGTTGGCTACCGTAGCCCTCTTCTTCCCCACCCTGTCGGCCAGTTTGTCCTGGGTGAGCGAGCATTCTTCGATGAGACGCTGATAGCTGAGAGCCAGCTCTATAGGGTCGAGGTTCTCCCTCTGCACGTTTTCCACTATAGCCATTTCCAGCATACCCTGGTCATTCGCATCGCGAATGTAGGCCGGAATAGTGCTCATGCCCGCGAGACGGCAGGCCTTGTACCTGCGTTCGCCGCTGATTATCTGGTACTTGCCAGGACCGACCCGGCGCACGGTAATCGGCTGTATGAGCCCGAGTGTGCGTATGGATGCAGCGAGTTCGTTCAATGCCTCCTCGTCGAAGGACATGCGCGGCTGGAAGGGGTTGGCTTCAATCATATCTACGGGAATGCGCAGTATGTCGGCCGTATTCTCGTGGCTGCCCTGGGCACCTACCACTTCCTTGTTCACATAACCCACTGGCTTGCGAAGCTGGTCCGCGTCCGGAACGCCTCCGAATATGGCGCTCACTCCTTTGCCGAGTCCTCTCTGTACCTTGCTCATATCTGTTCGCCGTTATGTTCCATCACCTCCCTGGCAAGATTGAGGTAGTTGTTGGAACCGTTGCACATGATGTCATATAAGATGATAGGTTTTCCGTGGGAAGGCGCCTCACTCAAGCGTATATTCCTCTGTATCACGGTTTTGAATACCATATCCTTGAAGTGTTCCCTGAGCTCGGCAAGCACCTGGCTGTGAACTCTGGTCCTGCCGTCGAACATTGTCACCACGAAACCCTCGATCTGAAGCTGGGGATTGGATTCGGACTGCACTAGCCTGATGGTCTGCAAGAGTTTGCCCAAACCTTCCAGCGCGAAGAACTCCGGCTGTACCGGGATCATCACTGAATCCGCCGCCGTGAGCGAATTGATGGTGATTATTCCCAGTGACGGGGAGCAGTCTATGATAATATAGTCATAATTGTCCCTGATCGGCTCGAGTATGCGCTTGAGCACGGATTCCCTGTCCTCAAAATTGAGGAGTTCGATTTCCGCGCCCACCAGATTGATATGGGAAGGTATCATATGGAGCCTCTCCATCTCGGTCTGGATGAGGGTGTCGGTAATGTCGATCTCCCCTATCAGGGCCTCGTAAAGTGTGCGTTTCTCGTCGTTGTCCGGCGAGAAATTGAGTCCTGAAGTAGTGTTGGCCTGGGGGTCGGCATCAATTATGAGCACTTTTTTCTCCAGCACCGCAAGGGACGCAGCCAGGTTTATGGCCGTGGTGGTCTTGCCTACTCCGCCCTTCTGGTTGGCTATAGCTATTACTTTTCCCATATTCCTATTGTCGTAAGATACAAAATTAATAAAAAGTTTGTAGATTTGTAGTATGTCCGAGCTGAAAACCGATTTTTATTTTATCGTCAATCCCCGCGCAGGCTCCGGCAAGACGATGTTCAAATGGCTTCCTGCTGAGAAAAGGCTTGAAGCCCAAGGTGTACCTTTCGTAACGGCCTTGACCGACCACAAGCGGCACGCCACCCAACTGGCGATGGAAGCTGCAGCTCAGGGTTATAGGCGCATCGTTGCAGTCGGAGGAGACGGTTCTCTGCACGAGGTCTTCAACGGCATCTGCCGCTGGTGCGAGAGGGAGAACGTGCCCACGGAGGAGTTCTACCTCGCCGTCATACCCATAGGCTCCGGCAACGACTGGATCAAGAGCCTGGGTGTGGAGAACGATGCGGACAAGGCGCTGGACGCAGTTCTTAGCGGGCGCAGCGTGAAGATGGACGTGATACGGGTGCTGTGCGGGAGCAAGACCCTTTATATGGCGAACGTGGGCGGCACAGGCTTCGATTCGCGCGTGTGCCTGCGCGTGAATTCCCAAAAGGAGAGCGGGCGCCGCGGGTCCAGGATCTACATCAATGCCCTCATACATACAATCCTGAACATGAGGCAAATACGTGTGAGCTGCGTAGCTGACGGGGAGTGCGTTTTCAGCGGCGAATGTTATTCCATAGCCTTTGGCAACGGGCGCTATTCCGGCGGCGGCATGAGGCAGGTGCCGAAGGCGCGTATCGATGACGCCCTGATGGATTATATGATAGTTCCCAAGGTATCCCTGGGCCGCATCGCGCTGGAAGTGCCGCGCATATTCAACGGCACAGTGGACGAGTCCGAGCACATAATTTACGGCAAGTGCAGGCATCTGGACATAATGCCTCTGGACAATGATTCAACTGAAGTCCTGGAACTTGACGGTGAATTGGTGGGACGCATACCTGCGAGCCTGGAAGTCAGCGGCAGCAGCATCAACGTGATGTGCGAATAACGAAGGCAAGGCTTGCGACAGCCCAGCCGACCAGCGCTCCTACCGCAAATCCGATGAGCACGTCACCGAGGAAATGTTTCCCCACGAATATGCGGCTGATGCCGACCAGCAGCGCCCAGATTACGATGAGGACGGTGTATGCAGTCATTTTCCGGCCGCTTCCCTTCTTGAAGCAGAATGCGGAGCACAGGGCGAAGCCCATCGCATTGGCGGCGTGGGCGGAGAAAAAGCCGTAGAGATTGCCCTTTCCTTCGAGCATATGCAGTCCGTGGGACAGCATCCACGGGTCGTGGCAGGGACGCAGTCGCGCGCAGGCGTCCTTGATAAGATTGGAGAACTGGTCGCAAATCAGGATGGTGAGCACGCAGGCAACGAGGCACTTGAGGGCGGACTTCCATCCCAGCTTCAGGAAGAAGAACACGAGAACCGTCAGATATAGCGGTATCCACACGAGCTTGTCGGAGAAGAACTGCCACACAAGGTCGCTCAGCGGGCTGTTGAGACTGTTGATGAAGAGGCTTGCGCTTCTGTCTGCCTGTTCCAGACCTGCTAGAATTCCTATGGCTCCCATTTATGCAATTTCCTCCTGCAGTGCCTTCCAGAGCACATTCTTCAGCTCCTCAATGCCTTGGGAAGTGCTGGATGATATGAATACGTGAGGAATTTTCCTCGGCAGATGCGGGGCTATTTCCTTTTCTATTGACTTGTCGATGAGGTCGCACTTGGTGATGGCAAGCACCCTCTGCTTGGTGAGCAGTTCTGGGTTGTAGAGCTTGAGCTCATTGAGCAGGGTCTTGTATGCTCCGAGTATGTCGTCTTCCTCCACGCTCACCATAAACAGCAGCACTGAGTTGCGTTCTATGTGGCGCAGGAACCTTATGCCTATACCCTTGCCCTCGTGGGCGCCTTCAATGATGCCCGGGATGTCCGCCATCACGAAGGATTTGCCGTCGTGGTAGCTCACTATGCCGAGGTTGGGTTCGAGGGTGGTGAATGCGTAGGACGCGATTTTCGGCTTTGCTGCCGTGATCGTGCTGAGCAGGGTGGATTTTCCGGCGTTCGGGAATCCTACCAGTCCGACATCTGCAAGCAGCTTAAGCTCAAGTATGTATATACCTTCCTCCCCGTCCTCGCCCGGTTGTGCAAAGCGCGGGGTCTGGAGAGTTGCAGTCTTGAAGTTGCTGTTGCCCAGGCCGCCTCTGCCTCCCTTGCAGAGTATTCTCTCCTCCCCTGCCTCGAGCATCTCAAAGAGGATCTCTCCCGTTTCGGCGTTCTTGGCTACCGTGCCCACGGGCACGTCCAGGTATATGTCCTGGCCGTTTTTGCCCTTGCAGTTCGCCGCTCCTCCCTTCTCTCCGTCGTCCGCCTTGATATGCTTGCGGTACTTGAGGTGTATCAGGGTCCAGAACTGCGGGTTGGCGCGGAGTATGATGTGGCCTCCCCTGCCCCCGTCTCCCCCGTCAGGACCTCCCTTCGGGATGTACTTCGCCCTGTGGAGATGCACCGAACCTGCCCCTCCGTGACCGGATGCGCAGTAAATCTTTACGTAGTCTATGAAATTGCTGTCTGGCATATCGTTGTCGTTTACCTGGCAAAGATAGTGAATTTTTTCCTATGACAGGATATTACCAAAATCAAGGTATTGCGCATAATGCAGTTAATTTCTTAAATTTGCCGGACTTATTGGAACATATATGAATTACGTCGGTGTCATCATTGGTCTGGCGACCTTCCTCATAATCGGACTTTTCCACCCGATAGTCATCAAGGCTGAATACCATTTCGGCAAACAATGCTGGTGGGTATTTGCGATAGCAGGACTTCTGTTCTGCCTTGGATCGCTTCTGGCCGAGAACATTATCTTCTCAAGTCTTTCCGGCGTGACTGCATTCTCTTGCTTCTGGTCCATTCTGGAACTCTTCGAGCAGGAAAAGCGTGTGAAGAAAGGATGGTTCCCTTCCAATCCCAAGCGTGAACGCAGGAAAAACAAATAAGAGTTGTG
>SFJB01000087.1 GCA_004555145.1 Bacteroidales bacterium
CTTTTCTTTTATCCGTACCCGGGACTTGCCCGGATGTTAAATAATTACCTTGCCTGAGTGATGGCGGCCTGGGCGGCTGCGAGACGGGCGATAGGTACGCGGAACGGTGAGCAGCTGACGTAGTCCACGCCTATGCTGTTGAAGAACTTGATGGAATCAGGATCTCCACCGTGCTCGCCGCAGACACCGCACTTGAGGTCAGCCCTCCTGCCGCGTCCGGCCTGGATGCCGTATTCCACGAGCTTGCCAACACCCTTGGTATCGATGGTCTGGAACGGATCGGCATCGAGAATCTTGTGTCCGAGGTAGTCACCCATAAAGGTGCCGACATCGTCACGAGAGAAGCCGAAGGTCATCTGGGTGAGGTCATTGGTACCGAATGAGAAGAACTCTGCGGTACGTGCCATTCTCTCACCGGTGAGGGCAGCACGAGGAATCTCGATCATAGTACCGAAGTGGTACTCGATGGTCTGCTCGGTGTGGACCTCAACCTCGCTCTTGATGCGGTCGCAGATCGCTTTCTGGAAGCTGAGCTCGCGGGCTGAAACAGTCACAGGTATCATAATCTCGGCCATAGGATGGAGACCGTCCTTCTGGAGTTCTGCCACTGCGGTGAAGATGGCCCTGTACTGAGTCTCGGCGATGAGCGGATAAGCCACGTGGAGACGGACGCCACGGAGACCCATCATAGGGTTGACCTCGTGGAGGCTCTCACCTCTCTTGATGACTTCTTCCACCTTGATGCCGAGCTCGTTTGCAAGCTCCTGCTCCTTCTCGATTGTCTTAGGGACGAACTCGTGAAGAGGCGGATCGAGCAGACGGAATACAACCGGCTTGCCGTCCATTATCTTGAGGGTGCTCTTCACTGAAGCCTTAATGAAAGGCTCAAGTTCGGCAAGAGCAGACTTGCGCTCTTCGTCAGTGTTGCAGAGTATCATCTTGCGGAGCTTGGAGAGAGGAACTTCAGAGTTCTTGCCGTAGAACATATGCTCGATGCGGAAGAGTCCGATTCCCTCGGCGCCGAATGAGAGTGCCCTCTGGGCATCTTCAGGAGTATCCGCATTGGTGCGGATGCCGAGGCGGCGATACTTGTCGACGATGCTCATGAACTTGATGAAGAGAGGATTCTCGCTGGCATCCATGGTCTCGATTTTGGAATCGTAAACAAGGCCCTTTCCACCGTTGAGTGAGAACCAGTCACCTTCCTTGTAAACCTTGTCGTTGCCGCTGAAGCTGAGGGTCTTCTCCTCGAGGTTGATCTTCATTGAATCGCAGCCTACGATGCAGCACTTGCCCCAGCCACGCGCTACGAGAGCTGCGTGTGAGGTCATACCTCCGCGCATTGTGAGGATACCTGATGATGCCCTCATACCCTCGATGTCCTCTGGAGAAGTCTCCTCGCGGACGAGAATGACCTTCTTGCCTTCAGCTGCGGCAGCCATTGCAGACTCCGAGTCGAATACGAGCATACCTACCGCTCCGCCCGGAGATGCAGGAAGACCGCGGCCCACTACCTTTGCAGCCTTTTCTGAAGCGGCGTTGAGGATAGGGTGGAGAATCTCGTCAAGCTGGGACGGAGCGACCCTCATGACAGCGGTCTTCTCGTCGATCATACCCTCGGAGAGCATATCCATAGCCATCTGAAGGGCAGCAAGGCCTGTACGCTTGCCTATGCGGCACTGGAGCATCCAGAGCTTGCCCTCCTGGATTGTGAATTCAATGTCCTGCATATCGTGGAAGTGGCTTTCGAGAGACTTGCGTATCTCGTCAAGCTCCTTGTAGACTTCCGGCATTGCGGTCTCGAGAGACTCGAGATTCTTGTTGTGCTCGTTCTTGGTGGCTTCATTGAGCGGGTTAGGAGTACGGATACCTGCAACCACATCCTCGCCCTGGGCGTTGATGAGCCACTCTCCGTAGAACTTGTTGTCACCGTTGGCCGGGTTGCGGGAGAATGCCACGCCGGTAGCGGAGGTGCTGCCCATATTTCCGAATACCATGGACTGCACGTTCACTGCAGTACCCCAGTCATCAGGAATCTTCTCGATGCGGCGGTATGCGATGGCACGCTTTCCGTTCCAGGACTTGAACACGCCTCCGATTGAGCCCCAAAGCTGGGCGGATGCGGTGTCAGGGAACTCTACGCCGAGAACTTCCTTAACCTTCACCTTGAACTTCTCGCAGAGATCCTTTAGCTCGTCAGCAGTGATGTCGGTGTCGGAAGTATAGCCCTTGGACTCCTTGAGCTCGGACATCATACGGTCAAGCTGCTGACGTATGCCCTGTCCGTCCGCAGGCTCGATGCCTTCTGCCTTCTCCATCACAACGTCTGAATACATCATGATGAGACGGCGGTAGGCGTCATATACAAAACGTGGATTGCCGGTCTTGGCAATCATTCCCGGGATAGTCTCTGAGCAAAGACCAATGTTGAGGATAGTATCCATCATGCCCGGCATTGAGCTTCTTGCGCCTGAACGGCAGCTCACCAGAAGAGGATCGTTAGGATCACCGAATTTTTTGCCCATCTGCTTCTCGGTAGCCTCGAGAGCGGCCTTGACTTCTGCCTTAAGCTCGTCGGTATATCCGCCACCGAGCTCGTAGTATTCTGCGCAGCACTCGGTCGTGATTGTGAATCCTGCAGGAACAGGCATACCCAACTTGCTCATTTCAGCAAGATTGGCGCCCTTACCACCGAGCAGCTCACGCATGGAGCCGTCGCCCTCGGCGGTCTTTCCGCCGAAACAGTAAACGCGTTTTTTCATTTCAAACATAGGAAAAATTCTTCTTTATTATATATAGTTATATTTCTTCCTTAATAAAGGGTGCAAATTTACATCAAATTTCTGATTATAGCAACTTTGAGGCAATTTCCGAAAGCCGGCTCCTTTCTCCCTTTTTCAGGAAGATGTGCTGGAAAATCTTCTGACCCGCCATCTTCTCTCCCAAATGGGTCAATCCGTTGGACCACTGGTCCAGATAAGGCTGGTCTATCTGGAAAATGTCTCCGGTGAAGACCATCTTCGTCCCTTCTCCTGCACGGGTGATGATTGTCTTCATCTCGTGCGGAGTGAGGTTCTGCGACTCATCTATGATGAAGTAGCATTTTCCGAGGCTCCTGCCCCTGATGTATGCCAGAGGCTCGATTATGAGTTTCTCCTGACTGAGCATACTCTCGATGCGCAGCGCTTCCTTGGAGTTCGGGCGGAACTGGCTCTTGATCACGTTCAGGTTGTCCATCAGCGGCTGGAGGAAAGGAGTCATCTTCTGCTTCTGGTCCCCGGGGAGGAAGCCCAGGTCCTGGTTGCCCAGCACCACCGTCGGACGGGAGAGGATAATCTGCTCGTATTCCTTCTCCTGCTCGAGGGCGGCGGCAAGGGCCAGAAGTGTCTTTCCTGTTCCTGCGCCTCCGGTCAGGGAAACGAGGTCTATCTTTCGGTTGAGCAGGGCATCCAACGCCATCATCTGCTCGTCGTTGCGCGGACGTATGCCGTAGGCCTGACGGCTCTTCACGAGTATGACCTTGTTCTCGTCAGCATCGTACCTCGCGCACACCCCACCCTTCTCGCTCTCCTTCCAGCGCAGCTTGAAGCTCTGGTTCGGCAGCGGTTTCTCCTGACACACGTCTTTCCAGTCAAGGCTCGTGCCGGGACCGTACACCAGCTGCTGCATCTTCTCGGATTCCAGGGTCAGGACCTGCACCTCCCGCTGGGCGTTCTCTATCTTCGCCTCCTCGACCTTGTCCGTCAAATAGTCCTGCACCGCCATTCCGGCTGCCTTGGCCTTAAGGCGCAGGTTGACGTCCTTGGTGACCAGGGCCACGAAAGTGCCCGGGTTGTGGTCGCGCACCCACATCGCCGTAGAGAGTATACGGTGATCCTGGATATCGTCCTTAAACATTGCGGCGTACTCCTCAGAGAAGGGGTGGTTGGGCTCCACCTTGATTCTGCCAAGCCCCGGCGCTATGCTGAGGCCGTCGCGCCCGAAGACCTTCCCCTCCGTGATGCGGTCTATGTCGCGCATGAATCCCCTGGCATTGTATGCGAGAGCATCGTTACCCTTCTTGAACTTGTCCAGTTCCTCGATTACTGCAACAGGTATCACCAGGTCATTGTCCTGGAATTTGCGTATAGCCTTGTGGTCGTGCAGTATAACGTTTGTATCCAGCACGAAAATTTTCGCTTTTCCCATATCTCTATAGAGCGTTATTATCGGTTATCAGTCCTCGCCTTCAGCATTCTGCATCAGGGATTCCAATATGGTTTCTATCCCGGATTTGCGGGATGATTTCACTTTCAGCCCCCTGCCCGGAAGCGGATGTCCGAGAGGGAAATATGCCACATCCTGTAGCAGGAGCTCGGCATCCAGATAGTCGAAGTCGGAGTCGCGTATCTGCAGGAGTGCGCCCGGAATTTCGGAGCACAGAAGCTTCAACTCGCTGTCCTCGCCGTATGAGCGGAGTATGTCGGAGACATCTATGTCAGCCCCGCAGCCCGAAGCTTCGAGCAGGGAGGATACGGCCTTTATCAGTCCGCCCCTGCCCACGGTGGTCGCTGAAAGCAGCACTCCGTCCTCGGCAAACTCCCTGACCACTTCGAAGCAGTCCAGAAAATAGTCCGCATCCCCCAGAAGCGGCGGAGCGGCGGCAATTCCGGCGGCCTGAGCCAGGGCGGAACCTCCCAGACGGTAGTCCGAGGTGTCGAAAGGCACATACACGAGCCAGCTCTTCGGGTCGGCAACGGCGGTCGCGGGGCATATGAGCCCGGATTCCAGACAAGGGTCGGCAACGGTGAACGGCAACTCAAGCTCAAGCTCAGAAAGCGCATTCCGCGCAAGTTCCGCAGCGAATTCCAGCGAGAAACGGGAGCCGTCAGCACATTCGCAGGATGCGAAACGAAGCCCGAGGGCATCGGCGTATTCGGCAGCAGCCTCAACGGAGCGGTAGAAGGCAGCCATTTCCCCAACCTTGCGCTCCCCGAGCGACCAGCGTGCGGCAATGCGCAGGTTGCCGATTCCGAAATGGCCTTTTTTCCAAAGAGTGGAGATGAGGGATGATGCCAGCATAAGGCGGGTGTACTCCCCGGATGCGGACAAAGGATACTTGTCCATACCGCAGGCGATAACGGGAAGCAGGGATACAGGGTCAAGGCTCTCGCTGCAAACGGACTTCCCCACCACATCCATTGTCTCGTCAACTATGAGGCTTTCAGATCCGGCGGAAACGGGCGTCCCGGCATCCACGAGCACAAAATCCTCGTCAGCCACGGTTTCCAGAAGCCGGGCCGGAACCAGTTCCTGCTGGACGCCGTCAATGACGTACAGGGAATGTAAAGCTGAAGCTTTTTCCGACATTTTTTGTTATTGGGATGTAAAATTAACTAAATTTGGACTCAGTTGCAAATTTTGCAGATATGAGTTTCAACGAAAAAGAATATGAAGCCCTGCTCGGGGAACTCTTCGAGAAACACCCCAGCATACAGAACGTAGGTTTCCGGCCGGGAGCATACAAACCCGGTCTGGACGGAATGAGAGCTTTCAGCGCCGCGCTCGGAGACCCGTGGAAGGATTACCCCTGCGTGCACGTGGCAGGCACCAACGGCAAAGGATCGGTAAGTTCCATGATTGCAGCAGGTCTGGCCTCGACAGGGCTGCGAGCAGGCCTATATACTTCCCCTCACCTTTGCGACTTCCGCGAAAGGATGAAAATAATTTCCAAAGACGGATGGGAAATGCCGGAAAAGAGCTGGGTGTATGACTTTCTCAAGGGCAGCGACACTGAAGGGCTTTCCTTTTTCGAGATTACCACAGGAATGGCATTCCGCTGGTTTTCGGAGAAAGGGGTGGACTTCGCCGTAATCGAAACCGGCCTGGGAGGCAGGCTGGACAGCACCAACATCATACTCCCCCGCCTGAGCGTGATTACCAGCATAGGCCTGGACCACTGCGCCCTGCTGGGAAACACGCGCCCTGAAATAGCGGCCGAGAAAGCGGGCATTTTCAAGCCCGGCGTCCCGGCTCTTGCAGCCGCCCGTGATGCCGAGACATCTCCGGTATTCGAGGAGATAGCCGCCCGTGTGGGAGCTCCCCTCCATTATGCCGAAGACTTCCGTGCAGAGCTTTTCCCCATAGACCTCAAGGGCCCGTATCAGTCCGAGAATCTGCGCACTGCGCTTTGCTCGCTGGAACTGCTCGGGATACGTCCCGAAAAGAAGTACATTGCCCGCACCGCAGCCCTTACCGGCTTCCGCGGCAGGTGGGAGAAACTGCTCGACGCTCCTGAGACAATCTGCGACATAGGCCACAACCCTGCGGCTCTGAAGAAGAACTTTGCTAGCCTGGAGGAAAGCGGCCGTCCCCTGCACATAGTGTACGGAATTATGGCTGACAAGGACCTCGAATCCATACTTCCACTGCTTCCTCGACGCGCCAAGTACTATCTCGCCGCCCCGCACATCGACAGGGCCCTGCCCGTGGACAGGCTCGCAGAGCGCTTCAAGTCCCTTGACTTCAGGAGTTTCGGGAGTGTGGACGAGGCCGTGCACGCCGCACTCGAGGACGCACTTAAAGAAGACAACTCCCTGGTGTATATCGGCGGAAGCAACTATCTTGTCTCCGAATGCATCTTATCTCTGGACAAACGAGATTCTTCAGTATGAAAAAGTTCCTCTCCGCAATAACACTTATTTTCCTTTTTGCCATGACAGTTCTTTCCCAGAATAAAGCCAGCGTGCAGTCGCTGCGGGCGAAATACGACAAAGCCTCTAAACTTGACCGTCCCGAAGAGCAGAAGACAATCCTGCTCGAACTCAAGCGCAGCGCTCTGGAGCAGCAGCTCTGGTGGGACTATTATTTCGCAATGGACAAGTATGTGGAGGTGAGCGCAAGGCAGAATTGGAAGACGCGCACCGCCAATCAGGAAGAGATGGACAGGGAAATTGAGAATTGCGGGGTGGCGGTCGTGCAGTTCTACCAC
>SFJB01000088.1 GCA_004555145.1 Bacteroidales bacterium
CATTTATCCATCCCGCTATTCCGTAGCGGTATGGAGTCCGCGACTCAACGAGAAAGGCAATTCGGTCATGGGAATGAAAGCACTTGAACTACTCACCACTGAAACGGAAGAGTCTATTTTCTAAGAGTGGATTGTGTTTTCTAGCATAGAACTCGCTCATGTGTACAATCTGAATAAAGTCGGTCTGAAAAATAAAGTGACTACTTCCTGTTTCAAGAGGGTAGTGTTGGTCATATCTTGAGATTGGCCAATTGCTTCTCGACGGCCTTAGGCGTTATTCCGATTGCTTCGGCAAGCTTCCGAGCCGAATACTCAGGATGCTCTTTGATAAGAGCAAGGATTTTCTCCCTACTTTTTAGCTTTTTCTCCCCACTAACTGTCGTTTTCTCCCTACTTTCCGGTCAGAGTTGCCGGCAGGGTAGGGCTACGTATTGCTGCCTCTGCTGCAGGCGGGCCATTTTCTTTCGAGGCAACGAAGAATAGAATCGGACGCGGAGCGTAGTTGCGGCAGGGACAGGTGCCACTCCGGCGGCTTTTTACTTAGGATTATGCCGCCTTCGTGGTATCCTGTCCCCGCCTGCGTCCGCCACGGTCACTCTGCAGGCGGGCCATTCTCCACCGCCATGACGATTGTGCTGCATCGATTCGCAAGTTTGGCCTTGAAATCAAGAATCGATGCACGAAAGAGGGTGTAAACGGGGAAAAACTTACATCGATTCGCAAGTTTGGCCTTGAAATCAAGAATCGATGCACGCAAGAGGGGGTAAACGAGGAAATCCTTGCATTGATTCTCAAGTTCGACCCTGAAATCAAGAATCAATGCACGCAAGAGGGGGTAAACGAGGAAATCCTTGCATTGATTCGCAAGTCTGAACCTGAAATCAAGAATCGATGCAGGATGTAGCGCATTCCTCAGCATGCGTTCCACCACGCGTTCCTGCCCGCATCTTGCATCGCGCGGCTTCGGCAGTGGCGGCAAAAGCGGGTGCTGATGCGCCCGGAGGCGGCATTTCCCTAAGTTATTGCCGCCGAGGGTGCGCAGCACCCGCCTATAATGCCGCCACGCTCAACGTTCCCGCCTATAAAGCCGCTACGCTCAACGCCTCGCCGCTTCAGTTGTCCTTCAGCAGGTAGAAACAGGAGGTGCAGAAGAAGTTCCGCAACCAAGGGATGTTGAGGAAGAAGGGGAGACGCAGCGGCCTGAGCCCGAACTTGACCCTATAATGGGGATTGATCAGCCAGAGTGTCCTGTCAACAATGCCGTAGGAACAGCTGCTGGCCAGTTTCTCGAAGGATTCCACACTCATACGCGAGCGTCTTATGCTCATAAGTTCCTCGACCTGGGCCGGATTCTCTCCCCGTGCCAGAAGCAGATGGCGGTAGAGTCTTGCCGGGAGCAGATGCAGCCAGGGCAGTCTGGACCACTTGGAGGAGCAGATCTGCTGGTGACCTCCGAAAGGCATTTTCCAGGCCGGGAAAGCCCAGAACATCAGACCGTCAGGGGCGAGCAGTCCGCGTACCTTGGACATGAACTCCAGCTTGTACTCCGGCTCTATGTGCTCAATGACATCGTGTATTATTATAAGGTCGAAGCTCCTTCCGCGCAGGGATTCCCCGTCAATGAAGTTCTCAGCGAAGAATTCCGCGTTTACTATCCCCTCGAAGAAGAGTCTTGCATTTTCTATCTTCCCGGCCGCGAGGTCGGTTCCCGTTACCTGGCAGCCGAGCTCCGCGAAGGGCAGCAGATTTCCGCCTTCGCCACAACCTATTTCCAGTACGCGGCACGAAGAATCCAGAGCCTTCCCCCTGGCTGCATAGTCAAGGAAAAAAGCTCTGGAGCTTTCCGCAAGTTCATCGAAATACTGGCGTCTGTCCTTGTAGCGGCTCATTCTCCAGGGAATGAAATTATACCAGTCCTTGCTCCATCATCGAGTTGGCCACCTTGAGGAAGCCTGCAATGTTGGCGCCTTTGACGTAATTGATGTAGCCGTCCTCTTCGGTTCCGTATTTAAGACAGGCCTCGTGTATGTCCTTCATTATCCTGTGAAGCTGGGCATCCACCTCTTCGGCGCTCCACTTCTGGCGTATGGAGTTCTGGGTCATCTCAAGTCCGGAAGTAGCCACGCCGCCGGCATTGGATGCCTTGCCCGGGGAGTAGAGCAGCCTGTGGGCCTGGAATACGCTGATCGCTTCAGGGGTCGAAGGCATATTTGCGCCTTCGGCAACGCAGCTGCAGCCGTTTGCGACGAGTTTGCGTGCGTCGTCACCGTCAATCTCGTTCTGTGTGGCGCAAGGCATTGCGATGTCGCATTTCACGCCCCACGGACGCTCATCAGGATAGTAGGTCGCCTGAGGATATCTGCTCACATATTCCTTGATTCGTCCGCGAATCATGTTCTTGAGCATAAATACGTAATTGAGCTTTTCCTCGTTGAGTCCTTCAGGGTCGTAGATGTAGCCGTTGCTGTCGGAAAGGGTGACCACCTTCGCTCCGAGTCTCATCGCCTTCTGGGCTGCATACTGGGCCACGTTCCCGGAACCGGATATGCATACGGTCTTGCCTTCGAAGCTTTCGCCCCTGGTGGCAAGCATTTCCTGGGTGAAGTAGCATACTCCGTAACCGGTGGCTTCAGGACGAAGCAGACTGCCGCCCCAGTTCTGTCCCTTGCCGGTCAGCGTTCCCGTCCACTCGTCGCGCAGTCTCTTGTACTGGCCGAAAAGATAGCCTACCTCGCGTCCTCCGACGCCTATGTCGCCTGCAGGCACGTCGGTGTCAGGACCTATATGTCTCTGAAGCTCAGTCATAAAACTTTGGCAGAAGCGCATCACCTCGGCATCCGACTTGCCTCTCGGGCTGAAGTCCGAGCCACCTTTGGCACCGCCCATAGGCAGGGTGGTAAGGGCATTCTTGAAGGTCTGCTCGAAGGCAAGGAACTTCATAATGCTGAGGTTGACACTGCTGTGGAACCGTATTCCGCCCTTGTATGGGCCGATGGCGCTGTTCATCTGCACCCTGAATCCGCGGTTGATCTGTACCTTCCCGCGGTCGTCCATCCAAGGGACCCTGAAAATAATGATCCTTTCCGCTTCTACCATCCTTTCCATAATTTTCTGGTCAAGCAGGGCTGGGGAATCTTCAAGTACGGGTGCAACGCTTTCGAGCACCTCTTTTACCGCCTGGTGGAATTCCGTTTCTCCCGGATTCCTCGCTGCGAGTTCTTTCATGAACTGAGCGATGTAATTCTCTGTGAAAGTTGACATTTAAGTTACGTTTTGTTCCCCAAAGATAATCATAAAAAGCATATCTTTGTGAGCATTGTTGTCATTTGGAATTTACAGAACCCGATATGAATAGATTTTTGCTGATTTTCTCTGCCTCACTGCTGCTTTCGGCGGCCAGTTCCCATGCGGCTCCAGGCCTCACCCGCGTCGATGCGGATTCGGAATATGTGCGACTTATAGGACGCAGCAAGGCCGACGGAAACGGAAATATATGTTTCGACTGGAGCGGAACGACGGTGCGCGTGCGTTTCAGCGGCACTTCTCTTAAACTCGATATGTCCAGCAGCCGCAGGTCATATTTCAATATGTGGCTGGACCGCGAAGCCGCTGCCGATAACGACGCCGTGCTGAAAGTCGTTTCCGACACCACTCTGGTGCTCGCAGAGGGGCTGAAGAAGGGCGAGCACGAAGTCATATTGCAGCTGCGCAGCGAAGGCGAGCAGGGTATGGCGACGCTGAAGTCCTTTGCTACCGACGGCCGCTTTCTCGCGCCGAAGCCGGCGAAGGCAAGGCATATCGAATTCATAGGCGACTCATACACTTGCGGTTACGGCACCGAAAGCTTAAGCCGCGACGAGCCGTTCAGCATAGAGACGGAAAATTGCAACCTTACCTATGCCGCCTATCTCTCCCGCTATTTCGACGCCGAGTTCAACCTGGTAAGCCACTCCGGTATGGGCATTGTTCGTAATTACAACGGCAAGAAATGCGACACTATGACCCAGCGCTACGGACGCGTCTTCGACGAGGCCGGAAAAGAGAGCTGGGACTTCGCCGGAAGGAGGCCCGACCTGGTGGTCATTTACCTGGGCACCAACGATTTCTCCGTAAGTCTGCAGCCTAGTCTGAGGTCCTGGTGCAGTGAGTACTCCAAACTGCTGGGGCAGATACGCTCGGCCTACGGCGACGGGGTGCCGGTGCTTTGCGTGGCCTCCAAGGCCGACGAATTGCTGGGCTATTACGTGAAGACCGCCGTCGAGAGGTCCGGCTTCCCCAACGTGCACTGGGTGGCAGTGGGTGAGGACCTCCACAACAGCGGCAGCGAACTGGGTGCAAGCTGGCATCCGAATGCCGAGGGACAGAGGAAACTGGCCTATGCGCTTCTGCCTTATGTCTCAACGCTGAGCTCCTGGGCAATCGATCCTGACAAAAGCCTGCGCTGATGCCTCTGCTGACAACAGAAGAACTCTCTCAGATGAGCCCCCTCTTCAGGGGCAGGGGCGGGCAATGGCTTGCAGGCAAACTGATGCAGCTTGTGAGGGTGGATGAACTGAATGCCCTCTATGACCGCAATGCGATGCACAGGGGAGCGGATTTCGCAACTGCAGTGCTCGATGACAGGCAGATAGACTATCTGCTTGGGAATGCGGAACTGCTGGATAAGTTGCCTCAGGGACCGTTCATCACGATAAGCAACCATCCCTGCGGACATATAGACGGCATTATGCTCATCGAGATTTTCGCAAGGATAAGACCCGGCTTCAAGGTGATGGTCAACAAGATACTTGGACGTGTCAAGGCGATGGAGGACAATTTCATTACCGTGATACCGACCGGTCGCAAGCGTGACGTGCCCCAGAAAGAGAGTCTTCTGGGAGTCAAGGCGGCAATTTCCCAGGTCAGGTCCGGGGAGCCTGTCGGCTTCTTCCCGTCGGGAGCGGTTTCGGACCTCAGTCTCAGGGACCGGTGCGTCCGGGACAGGGAGTGGCAGGAATCGCTGATAAAACTGATACGGAAACTCCACGTTCCAATTATCCCTGTGCGTTTCTTCGACGGCAACAGCCGGCTCTATTATCTGCTTGGCCTTCTGTTCGGTTCTGGAATACGCCTGCTGCGTCTGCCTGCAGAGGTGCTGGACAAGCGCGAGAAGCCCTTGCGCCTGGGCATAGGCCCCGTCATAGATCTGGAGGCGCAGGATGCCTGCATCGATCTGGAATCCTATGCTAAAATGCTGAGGGACAGCGTCTATGGAATGCCGCTGCCTGAAACTTTCCTCTCCCGGGGAGAACTGCTGGGCCGTTAAGTTATTTCAAAACCTAGAGTCTCTTGAAGTTCTGGAAGATATGGTAGAGCTCTTCCGGGCTTTCCTTCCTGCCGTGGTGTATCCATACGAAGATTATGGATGAGAGTATGGCGCTCACGGCTCCGATGTAATATTCCCTGTCCGGAGAGGGATACTTTCTGGAGAAATCGACGGAATACAATTCGAGATACCTGTCGAGGCTGCTCTGGAAGAGGTCGGCCCTGCGGCTCTTGAAGATGGCGTCTATGGAGTCCGCGTTTTCCGTAAGGAAGGTGAAGAGCCGGATTATCCTTTCTTCGTCGCTGTCTTCGCTCCTGCGCAGCTCCCTGCTCGCTTTCAGAAAGAGGTCGTCGCAAATGAAGGACATTACGTCTGTGGTGGTGTCGAAAATGCGGTAAAATGTGGCGCGAGTGACTCCGGAGGCGGCTGATATGTCGCTGACGGAAACCTTCGCAAAGGGTTTTACCGCTATGCAGGCGATGAGTCCGTCTTTTATGCGCTCCATAGACCTCAGGGTCCTTTTGTCTGATTTTCTACGATACATATTTACTTCCGTTTGTTAACGAATTTCCGTCAGGGAAATTCATTTGTAACAAATTTCGTATAATTGTGCGGATTTGCAATATGTTTTTTGTATGGAAAGGAAACAGGCGACAAGAGTCCAGACATCCATACTGAATGCTCTGGAGAAGAAGATACTTGTAAAAATGGCGGAAAAGATGCCTTCCCGCGTGACCTCGGACATGCTTTCGGCAATAGGCTTCCTGGGTTCTGTGCTGATTGCGGCCGGTTATATACTGACGGATGTCAGCATACATTTTCTCTGGCTGGCCTCATTCGGCTTTGTGGTCAACTGGTTCGGCGACTCGCTTGACGGCACCCTCGCCCGCGTCCGCAACTGCCAGAGGCCGCTTTACGGATATTATCTGGACCACATGCTCGACTGCTTCAACGAACTTCTTATGTTCGTCGGTGCCGGAATGTCCGTGCTGATGGACATGCGCATAGCCCTTCTGCTGCTTGTGGCATATCTGATAATGACTGTCAACGTGAGCATAAACGCCCACCTGCGCAGCGAATTCAAGCTTACCTATGCCAAGCTCGGACCTACGGAGTTCCGCATCATAATCATAATAGTGAACAGCCTCTTCGCTCTTATACGTCCTCTGCGCGAGTTCTCCGTCGCATTCAGCGTATGCGGCAGACCTGTCGAGCTGATGGCTCTGGATATGGTGGGACTGGCCATTTTCTTCATACTGGCAGCCATGTTCACCGTCACCTTTATCAAGGACCTTCACATATATTCTGACCTGGACCCGAAGAAGAGATGATTTATTTTACTACCTTTGCGTAGTGTTTGTTTTTCAGTAGGCTTAATTGTGTGATGAATCTATTCGAAAAAATTAGCAATTGGTATTTCTCGAAAAAGGCTCTTCCATATTGGTGCATCCTCCTGATGGATTGCGTTATAGTCTTTTTCTCCTTTATCATCTCCTATCTGATTCTGAACGGTGACGACAGGCTTTCCGATGAGTTCCACCTTCTTATTTTCAATG
>SFJB01000089.1 GCA_004555145.1 Bacteroidales bacterium
TCATCAGGGAAATACTTGTTGCTCATAATTGATAATGTGATTTGTAAGATAAAGTGGCGAGTGCACGGTCGGTGCAAAAAACTATTTGGTGTGTGGGATGCTTGAATTTGGCCAAAGCCCAGAATGCTTCGCGGGAAATACGCCCCATAAGAAAATCCTCTACATAGTCCCATACCTCATCGTCAGCCATAGGACCTTAAATGATATCAAATGAATGAGACTTTCCATGTCGGCATACAGCAACAAAATCCAGCCATTCGTCGCTCATCTCACTAAATGATTTTACATTCAACGATGTGTTAGGTGTGTAATCATACACGCATACTATGTGCGTTCCCCGTTTTGTCAATGCCCATCGTTTGGCCTGCTTCTCATAACGAGTACAATAAAACCCAAACCCGAAGTCCTTATTGTATCCTGATACGCGGACTTCAGGACATCGTACTACCATATTTGTCCCATGATAGAGAATCATAATACTTACACTCTTAATCCTTTTATTGATTACATCCGTAAAAATACAAATTTTTCTTTTTCTCGCCAATGTATTAGTATAAGCACTGTGAATCATTATGAAAATTATGTTAATGAATATATATCAAATGTGATAAATTAATACTATATTTGCAGTGTTAATATATCAAAATTGATATTATGATTAATATTTATATGCTTTCCGATGCGGAGCTGGTCAAGAAAATTTCATCGAGGCTGAAGGAACTGAGGTTGAAGCAGAATATTTCACGTCAGGACCTGTCGGTCAGTTCCGGCGTGTCCACATCTTCCATCGCAAGAATTGAAGACGGGGAAATCAAATCTTTTGATTCCTTCTTGAGAATCTTGCGTACGCTGGGAAAGATTGATATATTTCAGCCGCTTGTTGAAGAGGAAGAGCTCAGCCCGAGAGAATACTACAAGCTGGTGCATTCTCCCCAGACCGGGAAACGCAAGCGGGCAACGAAAAGCAGGAGCAGTAAAGTACAGGAGGAATCAGAATGGTAGATGTGGCTCAGGTAAAGATGTTCGGCAGGACCGTAGGCTATGTCAGCTGGAACAGGCGATATGGTGTTGCACAGTTTGAGTACGATCCGGACTTTGTGAAGAGCGGCATTCAACCGTCACCGATACTTATGCCTGCCAGGGAAGGTTTTGTGTACAGTTTCGGGGAATTGAACCGGGACACATTCAAGGGACTTCCCGGTATGCTTGCCGACTCGTTGCCGGACACCTACGGCCGGGCCTTGTTCGACAAGTGGCTTGCATTGACAGGCCGCACCAGCAGTAATGTGATAGAGTCGCTCTGCTTTATGGGCAAACGCTGCATGGGTGCGCTTGAATTTGAGCCGGCCATAGAAGGTCCTGTTCCAGAAATACAAAATTTTGAAATTGATTCTCTCGTGTCCGTGGCGAGAGAGGCTTTGACGGAGAAGAGCAGTTTCCGTACCGGACTTGGTGGCGACAGTAAAGCCGCAATAGCAGATATCCTGCGCCTGGGAACTTCTGCCGGCGGTCAAAGAGCCAAAGCTATCATAGCATATAACAAAGAAACAGGGGAGGTCCGTTCAGGACAGATTGACGCTCCTGAGGGCTTTGACTACTATCTGATTAAACTGGATGGAGTGTCAGCCGCTGCGGGTTTCAGGGAAACGGAGAACTATGGACGACTCGAATACTCGTTCTCCCGGCTTGTCAGAGCCTGCGGCATAGATATGGCGGAATGTACGCTTATAGAGGAAAACGGCAGAGCGCATTTTATGACAAAGCGCTTTGACCGGATTGCAGGTCAAAAACTGCATATGCAGACTTTGTGCGGCATAGCCCATTACGACTACAGACTCTTGAGATCTTATTCCTACGAACAGGCATTCAATATAATGCGGGGGATGAGACTGTCATATGAGGAAGCACAGGAAATGTTCCGCAGGGTAGTCTTCAATGTGGTTGTGAGAAATCAGGATGACCACACCAAAAATATCTCATTTCTGATGGATAAAACAGGGCGGTGGAAGCTTTCTCCAGCCTATGACATGTCTTATTCGTACAACCCGGAAGGGGCGTGGACTTCGGCGCACCAGATGTCTGTCAACGGTAAATTTGACAACATCAAGCGCAAAGACCTGATGGAGCTTGCAGCACGCAACAATATCCGGGACGCATCACAAATCATTGACGAAATATGTGAGGTGTGTGCCGGCTGGAAAAAGATTGCCAAGGAATGTGATGTTCCGCAAGCAATGATAAATACAATAGAACCGAATATGCAGTTGTCATTATGACAAGTTGCATAAGGCGGTCATGGGCAATTCGCACAACGGTATTGGGCTCCAAATAGCGCTTCACGCAACACGAAGCCCTATAATGTTAGGAAATCATGTCCAGGAGGTCCTGGGCGGTGAGTTTGTGGCTCGTGTCGCTGCCCTGGAGGAGGGAGTCGGCGAGGGATCGCTTGGTCTGGTGCAGGCGGAGTATCTTCTCTTCGATGGTGTGCTCCGAAATCAGGTGATATACGGTCACCTTCTGCTTCTGGCCTATGCGGTAGGCCCTGTCGGTGGCCTGCTGCTCAATGGACGGGTTCCACCACGGGTCGAGGTGGATGACGTAGTTGGCACCGGTCAGGTTGAGGCCCAGGCCTCCCGCCTTGAGGGAAATCAGGAATACCCGCTTCTCCCCGGTTTGGAAAGCCTCCACCATTTTCTGGCGCTCGCGAACCGGGGTGGAGCCGTTGAGGTAGAAGTAATCCGTGATTCCGGCATCTTCCATCTCCTTGCGTGCCATCTCAAGGAAAGAAGTGAACTGACTGAACACCAGCACTTTGTTGCCCTGTTCCACGATCTGCTGCAACTTGTCTGACATAAGGGTAAGTTTGCTGGACGGGATCTTGAGCCCTTTCTCGACCAGCGATGCTGAGCAAGCCGCCTCCCGGAGTTTGGTGATCATTGCCAAGGTGTTGACATTCACTACTGAGGATGACTCAAGTTCGGACTTGGCTTCGCGTCGTATGACTTCGTAAACTGACAATTCCTCTTCGGAGAGGCTTACAGGGAGCGTAATGTCTTCCTTGTCAGGGAGTTCGCGTGCAACTTCCTGCTTGGTCCTGCGCAGCAGGAAGGGCGCAATCAGGCGCTTCAGCTGCGAGCTTGCCTCCTGCTGACCTGCGTTGATCGGGGCGATGAAGCGCTCGTTGAAATGCTCATAGGACCCGAGCAGCCCGGGATTGATGAACTGCATCAGGTTCCATAACTCGCCCAGGTGGTTCTGGATTGGTGTACCGGTCAATATTATCCTGCAATCGGACTTCAGGCGCATTGCGGCGGCTGAGGACTTGGTGTCGCGGTTCTTGATTGTGTGCGCCTCGTCCAGGCATACGCTCACCCATTCCCTCGCGGCCAGGGCTTCGCACTCGCTGACAAGCAGTCCGTAGGTCAGCACCAGCAGGTCGCCGGAGCCCAGGGTGGCAATCGTGTTGTCTCGTGCATCCATTGACAACTCGTTCAGCATTACCACGTTAATCGACGGCGCGAAACGGTTGGACTCGCGCCTCCAGTTGCCCACTACGGATGCGGGGGCCACTACCATCTGCGCTCCCTTGTCCTTGCGGCTGAGTAAGCACGCCAGGGTCTGCAGGGTCTTGCCCAGCCCCATGTCGTCGGCCAGACATACGCCCGCGCCCCAGTTCGCCATCCTCAGCATCCATCGTACCCCGTCCTCCTGGTAGTCACGCAGGGTTGCGTTGAGTTCCTGCGGGATTTCAATGTTCATTTTTTCGCTCTCGCGGATTCGCTTACGCATCTGTATAAGTGATTCGGGTTCAAGTATTTCCAACTCTCCCTGCAAATCGCTTCCGCTGACTGCCATCGCGATTCCGTTCACCCGTACCTTGTTGCCCTGCTTTTGGGAAAGCGCGTCGATGCGCTTCAACTGCCTGCGCAGTGAATCGCTCAAGCGGAGGTACTCGCCTTCGCTGAGGCGTATGTAGCCGCTGCTGCTTTCCCTGACCATAGCCAGGAGCTGCGACATGCTTACTATGTGATTGTCTGTCAGAGGAATATCGCCTTCCAACTCGAACCAGCCGCCTACCGGGTTCGCGGAAATCTCCCACTTCGAGGTATCGCTTTCCAGCAGCTTGAACGGCTGCCCCTCGGGCCACTCGATGGCGAAAAGTTCCTCATTGCTGCGCCTGAGTTCCAGCACTTCGAGCAGTTCGGTGAGGCTCAACAACATCTCGGGTGCGCCGGAGCTGAATCCGGATTCCGGGATAAGGTCCGAGAACAGTTGGTTGAGCATTTTCAATGTCGCTATTTCCTGCTTCAGATTCCTCGTGATTTCGTAGCGCTTGCCGTCGCGGGAGTCGTAAAGCAACTCGCTGCCACTTCCCGGGAATACGCTTCTGGAACCGCCTTCCAATGGGTTGAGGTGCAATTCTGCGCGGAATGCCGAGCCTTCGGGCGTGATTCTCAGGCCCATACACAACTGTCCCTGGATTTTCTCCATTTCAACTGCACCCTCAATTTCGGAATGGACCTCCAGCTTGCCTTTCAATGCCTTGAACAGGCGTTCGAGCATAGGCTCGGCTGAAACCGGTACCATATTGATTCCAAGCAGGCGCTTGAGTATTTCTTTAGCCTCCTGGCTGATCGGGTAGTATACCCATTCCCCTTTGTTGCCCGTGTCCAGGACCCCGTTGTCCAGCTGTACTGCATCATTCGGTACATTGGTCCCGAACTTTATTATCCCGTCCTTGCGGGTGGTGGTGAGGAAAGGCAGCTCTTCCCTCACGCTCAGGGCTTTTGCGCCGCGGGTGGTGTCCAGCAGCATCTTGTCGGTGCCGATTAGGTAGGGGAGTATCATGGAAAAGGACGGCAACTCGTTGTAATACACCCTGTTGGCTGAATCTTTGAACCACGCGTCGTGTATCTTTCTGTCGATTTCATCCATCTCCACTTCCGAGGCGGAGTAGCGCACAAAGGACAACTTTTTACCCTTGCTCCAGGACCCGCTTTTCAGGCGGTACTGCTCCCGTATTTCTCTGACTTCATAACCATGATAACTGCGGCCGACAAGGTATGAAAGCCGTCCGGAACTCTCCTGCTCCGCGCCGGGCTCTCCTGAGGATTTCGCCACGCTCTGGAGGAGTTCCTGGAGTTCCAGTTTCCAGGGTTCCAAGGATTGATATTGGGCAAGGGCCGCCTCGTACGGCCACGGACCCTTGCCGCACAGGCCGAAGGCGGACATTTCGCGCTGAAAAACGGCAAGTTTCGGAACAGGCCACTCTCCGGAATACAAATTTCCTGATTTGAAAAAGGCGAGGATGAGCGCTGATATGACCTTCGGGCAGGCAGAGCAGGGGGCCTCAGAGTTCAGCCAGCTGATGAGCAATTCTGTCTGAATGATCTGTTTGGTGGACTGGAAATAGTCAGCGAGATTGAAGACAGGCTTGCACCACCTTGTCTCTAAGCTGTCTCTGAACTCCAATATCTTGCGGAGGGCTTCCAGGTCCTTTGCGTTGCGCCTTCGTCCGAGGGCGATGACATAGAGAAGGAATATGGCGGAATCGGAGGGGATATGCTTCCATTCCTTTTTGCCTTTATGTGTGCTTAGACCTTTGCGGAAGGCATCTATTGAGTCATTAAGGCGCTTTTCGTAAAGGGCGATTACGGCATCGGTGTAGAAGGAATATGAGGATGTTTTCGGAGCATCAAAGCGTGGCATCAGCACTCCCGTAGCAAGGAATGCGGCCATACGCAGGTGCTGGTAGCTGACGTGCCACTCGGCATCCCAATGGTCGGGATAGTTGAAGAACTCCACCAGCTTTTCCAGATACTCCGGACGGCCATATTCTATGGCATCGCTTATGATAAAGTGACAAAGCCGATGGAAGATATTGTGTTTGATGACGACAAGCACAGTGTTCCAGTCTTCCAGTATAACGACCTGCTTGAGAGCTGACATTACGTAATAGTTGTTCCCGGAATCGAACTCGTAATACGGCCATTCGTGCTCTACGACAGTCCTTTTCCCAAGGAAGACTTCCGTCACTTCCAGGAGATACTGCTCCCTTCTGTCAATACGGATTGAGGACCTGAAGAATTGCAGCCAGGGATCGTGGTTCGAAACAAGCTCCTTGAGCAGGGGATAGCAGAATTCTACTGTGAGTTCGTAGCTTTTCCCGTTCCAGTATCGATTTTCTGCAATGATTCCTGAAGCGACAAGGCGGGCGAGTATCGAGTTGCGTTCCGCTGCGGTCATTTTGAAATCCCTGCCGACGGAAGCTGGGACATAACTCAATTTCGACAGGGCATTGTTGCCGCCCACTGCAAGGAGGCAGAGCAGGAAAAGTTCCCGTTCGGTGATACTGATGCCGTTAATCGTGAATACGGGCTTGTCGGGGGTCTTGGGAGCCGGTTCTGTCTTTTCGGCCGGGGCGGGGAAAAGCTCAGTGCAGGAACTCAGTTTATCTTTGACTGCGAGCAGGAGGGCAACCTCGTGCTTGCAAAGCGTTCCGGAGTAGGGGCAGTTGCAGTTGTGGCTGACAACGTCATCGCCATCCAGGACCGCCTCCGTTGTGTAGTCCCTTGACCCGTGGACAGTTGCGAGGTATCTGGAGCCGCCAGCTTCCAGTAATTCAACGCAGCCGTTGTTCCAGTACTCAGTGCCCCTGCGGGCTATAACCGGCCCGGCAAGATGAAGGAAATTGGAGAGTTTGATTCTTGACATCAGCAGAAGGTTTGCCCAAAGGTAGTCATTATCCCGTGGACTTGCAATGGTAGGGGATAGGAATCAATTGAACATGCTTGA
>SFJB01000005.1 GCA_004555145.1 Bacteroidales bacterium
ATTACTGAGTTGTGGGATAAAGGTGTGAGAGCATTTGCAGTGGAATGTAGAACCAACTCCGAAATTACATTGGGTGGTTGGACACCAAATTATATTTGTATTTCTGGTTCGGGTAGCAATACTTCAGGTGCATATCGATCTGGCACTAACATTACAACCGTACTCAATGATATCAAGACAGCCTTGGCAAGTCATACTGATGAGTATGCTGTGCTTGTGTTGAGTTATGCCGACGGTGGATCAGGAGGTCATCGTGCTGAAGACCATGCATTTTTCCTTCAGGGGATTGCTAATGCGCTGAGTGGCTATACCGATATTGTTTATAGCGGTCCTATTACTAAGGATACAACAATTGATGCTGTAAAGGGTAAGCTTATCGTAAAGGTCAACATCGATGCCAATCTTACAATTGGAAATTATACGGCAGCGAATGCCTTGATTTCCTATAACCCGTTCCTTTTGCAGATCTCTAATGATGCTTCTACCTTTGCGCATCCATACTATTCGGATTTGTATTGGAGCGGATGGGCTGACACTTATAAAACTTGCGCTCAGGTTAATACGCTAACGGGTATCTCTGCTGATGAAGCAGCAAGCAAATTCATCTGGGTGTTCTCGTCAGCAAACCGTACACAGGTTAATACTGGAACGAACACGACTATTCCAACGTACAAAAACCGACAGGATGCTCTTGGTGCAATGATGACCTTCTCCAAGACGGTTTATGAACGTTCAAATCACAACGTCTGGTTCTACTTCAACTGCGGTGGTACTCAGGCAACGTCCAGTACTTCGAGTGGTCCGTCTCCGACCAATTTCGCAACTACTATGAACAAATGGCTGCTTGATACCATCAAAGCCAAGACTGATGCATCCCCGCTCGGAATAGTGATGTTCAACCAGTGTACGAATACCGAATACAATGGTCCGGCCATCGTCGAGGCGATCATCAAGATGAACTCGAAGTTCTATCTGAAGCATGCGGGAACGTCCGGTGGCTCGACGGGTGGCGATGCGACGCCGGCGGCTGAGAATGATGCTACTGTAGGTGATGGTGGAGAAGCCATATAGGAATTGATTCCTTACCTGGCTGCCTGCTGACTCGGGCGATGTGTTTGAGAAGGAGTCAGGATCATTGACAGAACAGAATTTTTCAGAATAGATTTTAAGGAATTGAAAGGGAAGTGTTCGTGTGGACACTTTCCTTTCGTGCAATAAAGAGATGATTATGAGAAGATTAACCATATTGTTATTGCCTTTGCTGTTGTTCTTTGCTTCCTGCTCGGATGGACTTGAGCAGGCAAAGGACGGAAGGACGGTCATTTATGCGGAGCTCGGGGATGAGTCTTTGGCTCAGACGAAAAGCTGTATCGATCCGACTGTGTACAGCCAGAACAAGGTTGGATTGCTGTGGACTCGGGGGGATAAGCTCGGCGTGTTCGGCAGTGCGGGCAGCACAAATGAGGAGTTTACGAGTTCTCTTTCTTCGGCTGCAGCGACTGCGGCGTTCAGCGGCAACCTCGGCGATGGGGAGACTCCTTTATATGCATATTATCCATATACTGCCGCTAATGACGGCAAGGCCTACGATGCCCTGGCCGGCAAGGTCAGCGCAGTGCAGAGATATAGCGCAAGTGACGGGCTGCTCAGCGATGACTGGAAGTATGGCACATACAGCACCGCCGATGGGGACGGCTACAGGTTCAAGATGAATTCGCTTTTCGCATTGGCAAAAATTGTGGTAGATGCGACAGGCTCGGCGGTGGAAGGTGAGAGCCTCAAGGGTGTTTCGATAAAGGCGACTTCCGACAGCGGGGTTCGTTCGACAAACGGCGACTTCACATTCAGCGCAGCAGATGGATCATATTCGCTCACGAAAGTTGAGGCTGATTACACTACGATGGAATGGAGCGACGAAGCCGTGCTTTCCTCAGGGAAAAAGTACACTGGATATATTACCCTGATTCCCAGCATCGTAGAGGGTGATAAAATTACCATCACCCTCACTACGAACAAGCATAAGGCAGTCTATGAGGTCCCTTGTCTGAAGACATTGGCGTCCGGATATATCTATGATTTCCCGATGACGCTTACGGATCTGGCTACGAAGATGAACACGGCTTACGGCACTGATCCTGTAATTGCCGAAATTGCAAATGGTGGTGAAGGCGGCTCGGGTGAGGGTGGTTCCGGCGAGGGCGGCGGCTCTACCGACCCTGAGCCTACGGTTACCACCGGCACTTTCACCGCCTGCGCTTTCAATGTGGACGGACTGCCGTCAATCGTCAATAGCGATGGCCCTGGCTCTTCCGGCACTACTACAATGGCCGGTATTGCCAATAATCTCGGCTGGGACATCATTGCCGCGAGCGAGGATTTTGAGTACAATACGCAACTTGTTAATGGACTCTCAAATTATTCCCACGGCACCTATCGAGGAACCGTCGGCATTGGCCAGGCTTTGGGCTCCGTAGCTGATACGGACGGCCTGAATTTCTTCTGGCGCACCAGTACTACCAGCGCGACAGGAGAGACCTACGTTAAGTACAATGATGCGGAAGGCGATTTGTACAATGGCGCGAATACCTGCATCAAGAAGGGTTTCCGCCACTACGAGGTGACCGTGGATGCGACAAACAACGTCGTCATCGACGTATATATCACCCACATGAACACCTACAGCGGCAGCGGAAACACTGAGAGCAACGCTTACGTGAAGGCAGTGCTGAGCCAGCTGCGCCAGTTGCGAGACTATGTGCTTGAGAAGGCGGCTGAGAACAGAAGACCTGCCGTGATTATGGGTGATACGAATATGCGCTACACGCGCCACGACATCCGGACGAACCTGCTTGATTATGTGGCTTCTTGGACCGATGCCAACGGCCTCAGCGGCTACAGCATCTCCGACCCGTGGGTCGAAAAATACCGAGGCGGAGTCTATCCTCAGTGGAATAGTCTCTCGCTGATGACCAGGTTCGCGTTCGCGGGGGACACAAAGAATGATATCGTCTGCGCGGACAATCAGAAGGGTGAGGTTGTTGACAAGATCTGGTATCTGAATGTGCCGGGGGCTGAGGTTCAGCTGAAGGCGACCGCCCATCAGAACGATGTGGATAATTTCAGAAAGAGCACCGAGAGCGTTTCCTACTCAGGAGTGATGGTCGAGGATGAGAACGGAACGAATACCAGCGGCAATACCAAGTATAATTCCAACCAGTCAGTCTCCTACACCAAGGACGTCGGCTACTCCGACCACTTCCCGGTAGTGACGACGTTCGAGTGGACCAAGACTGTAGCCTCTGTCCAATGAGTGATTCCGGAATAGTGTAAATCAGCATATTCATACTATCTTAGATAATTCCTCATAATTATGTCATACAATTCCAATCACCTTAGTTTAGCACTGCTTACCGTTATGGCGGGGGCGGTGCTGACTGCTTGTAACGGCCTCGATGTTTTCGAGGAGAGTGTTCCGGACGGAAAAACTGTTCTCATATCCGCAACGGCGGATGAAAATGCCGGGACGGAGACGCGAAGCTGCATAGACCCGACAGTGTATCGCGATGGCGTGACGGGACTGATGTGGTCGCCGAAGGACAGCATAGGTGTGTTCAGCGCGGACGGTAAGGAGAATGCCCGTTTCGTGAGCAATTCGGACGCGAACGTGAAGAACGCAGTCTTCGCCGGCACGATGGGCGTTGTGCCGGAATATGCATATTTCCCATATACGTCTGAAAATGATGGTCTTAGACCTACGGAGCTGAAAGGCAGCGTCGGCAGCGTGCAGAAATATGACCTCGGCAGCAAGGTGCTCAGCTACGATTGGAAGTATGGCAGCAGGAAGTCGGACTACAGTTCAGAGGAGGGATATCGCTTCGCGATGAAGCAGCTGTTCTCTCTCGGCAAGCTTCAGCTCTCCGCTGACGGTTCCGAGTTCGAGGGACAGGCGCTGCACAGCGTCAGGATGCAGGTTGTGGCAGCTGACGGTTCTGTGAGAAGAATCAACGGACAGTTCACTTTCGATGCGACGACTGGCAGCTACAATATGACCGGAGACGCTCAGGACGGGACCGACAATGTGATAACGCTTGAGATGGAAGGCTCTCCGCTGCTCTCCGAAGGCCGTTCGTACACTGCGTATATTACTTTGATCCCGGATGTGAAGAAGGGTGACATTCTCAATCTTACTTTCAATCTGTCGGATTGTGCCGTGGATTTCAGGGTGAAGATTCAGTGTGATCTGCAGCAGGGATTCATTTACGATTTCCCTATGTCCTTTACCTCCCTGGCTGAGAAGATGGCCGAACAGTTCGGCGAGACACCGACCATCACTTCATTGCCTTCGCTTTCAGCCCTGAAGTTCACCGTGGCTGACAATAAAGGTAAACTGCTTGACAAGCAGCTTGTTACGACAGTTTCTTCTTCAAACTACTCATCTTCATTCAAGACTGTGAGCGAGCACGCTGCCACAATTGATGGCAACAATGTCAGCCTCGTCATTCCTTACCTTTACAACTTCAATCTCGTGCCGCAGTTCACGGCGACGGAAGGTGCTGAAGTTGCTGCGGACGGTGTGGTGCTGGAGAGCGGAAAGACGGCGGTGGATTGGGCGCACGTGTCCTCTCTTACTGTCACAAAGGACGGACTTTCAAGGACTTATGACGTCGCAATACGCAATACCGGACTGCCGGTCGTGGTGATAGAGCAGAGTAGCAGCGGTGATTTCAGCAAAAAATATAATGGCGGACTCAATATCGGTAGCAGCAACATCGGTGGCACACTGCTGAACCAGTTCGTGGACTTTATGGTCCGCGGCAAGGACACCGAGTGGGTGGTAGACGACAAGATGACCGTTTATAATCCTGACGGCTCTGTGAATATGGTGACTACGACATGCGGTGTCAGACTGAGGGGCAATTCGACGCAGAAGCTGCCGAAGAAGCCGTTCGCAGTTAAGCTGACCGCGAAGCAGCCTATACTCGGAATGCAAACTCACAAGCGCTGGTGCCTGCTGGCCAACTGGCTGGACCGCTCGATGATACGCAATCTCGTCGGCTTCGAGACGGCAAAGGCCACTACCAGGGCTTGGAAGGCAAGTGGTATCGACGAGGGTATGATATGGAATCCGTCAGGCCGCAGCGTTGAACTTGTGATCGACGGTCACCATGTGGGCAATTACCTGCTTTGCGAGCAGATAAAGATCGGCAGCAAGCGACTGAATATCAAAGATCCTTACGAAGATCTGGTGGCCGACGGGCTCAGTTCTAACTTCGAGGATTGCGGCTTTCTGGTGGAGTTCGACGTTATGCAGGACGAGAACTACAAGGGCGTGACCAGCCGCGGCATCACCTGGCAGCTGAAGGACGATGTGCTTCCGACAGATTATCCAACCCAGATCAAAAATAAGATCCAGGCCATCGAGGACGCCATCAAGGGCGGTAATTTTGAGGCATATTCCAAGCTTATCGATATACCTTCATTCATAGACCAGTGGTTCGTTGTCGAGCTTGCGATGAACAGGGAATATACTGAGCCGAGGTCGCTCTATTCTTACTATAACGGAGGAAATGACAAGCTCCACGCCGGTCCGGTGTGGGATTTCGACCGCGGAACCTTCCAGAATCCGACTGAGGCGAAGAATATGGGCTCCAGCAGGGTGAAGTCCTACGATGCTTTCCTGAGCTCTTCTTCGAAGGTTAGCAAGTCGGGTAAATATAAGGAGGACCAGCAGCCGTGTCTGTGGTATCCTCTGCTGATGGATGACGCTAAGTTCGTGGATATGGTCAAGGCGCGCTGGTCAGTTATGTATCCTTATCTGCAGGGCGTAGTGGATTATATAGTCAAATATGCCTCTGAAAATGCCCTTTCCTGGGAGTATGACAGCAAAATGTGGCCGGGCACCGCGTCGGCTCTGAATGCCGGCTACCCGAGCGGTTTCTCGGATTTCGCCGGTGATGAGAACCTGACGACTTATGAGGCCGTGATACAGAATTTCATTGACTGCTATATCGCGCGCCTGGAGGGTATGAACACGCTCATCAACAGCGCGACGAACAGCTTCAAAGTCAGCGAGAGCACGTTCTAGAGTTTGAAATAACCCCGTCAACCCCGGTAGCCGTAGTCCCAGAAGTCATATTCGTAGCGGGCGGCTTCGAGATAGACGGTTTTCATCGCCTTTCGCGTGTCGGCGTCTGCGCGTGCGGCCCATCTGTCGGCCATTTCAAGCATGCTGCGGACGCCGGCGCAGTATTCTTCGTTGCCGTATTCGAGTATCCATTCTCTGTACGGATTGCCGTCGAGGCAGCCGTTTTTCCGCGCAGTATCCAATATTTCCAGGCCTACACGGTTATATATCCACATGCAGGGCAGCAGTGCGGCGAGGGCTATTTCTTTGACGCCGCTTTCTATCGCCTTGCGGCTGTGCTCTCCGTAGGCGAGGGTGACAGGGGAGGGCTGGACGTCGCAGTCTGTGCCGCAACGTTCTATAAGTAGCTGATGCATAGCCTTTTCGCTCTCCATTCCCGCCTCTGCGAAGGCTTTGAACATCGCTTTCTCTTCTGCGTCGTCGAGCAGTTCGGCGAAGGCCTCCATCTGCTTTCCGTAGTTACCCAGATATATTTCGTCCTGCGCTATGTAACGAGAGAAGCGCTCCTGCGACAGGCTGCCGTCGGCCAGTTCCCTGATGAATGGCTGTTCGAGAATGGATTCGTAGATAGTCAGGGATTCTTCCCACATCTCTGTCGTCCAGGTTTTGGTGTTTCCGTTTTCCATAGTTCCGATAGTGTAAATAATGTGCGGTAAATGTAACAATTTATTATTTGATGCTCTGTTTTTCTGACCTAATTAAAATTTTTCAAAATTTGCACTTTTGTCTGTTGGATACTTTTAAAATCTTTGCCTCTATTTCTGGAATTTCCTCTAAAATGTGCTGTTTTTTTGTAGGATTTTTTTATATGTCTGCATCTGCGTTTATCGAAGAAATGAACTTGTAACCTACAATCTGAACTGTTGAACCACATAGGATCGCTAAACTATTTATCATAAGATTAATATGTTAAAACACACATCTGGACTGCTTCGGTCCTGCCTTTTTACGCTGCTGCTCGCCTTTACTCTCTTTTCCTGCCAGGAGAAAAGCGGTAAGTCCGAGCTCATTGATGTTGAATTCAAAGTGCCTGAATCCGTGACTGTCGATCCGGAAGGGGATGTCATTACGTTCAGGGTGATGTTTTCCAAGGCTCCGCTCAAGAGCGACGTCATAGTTCTCGCCGATTCCAAGAACAGGGACCACGAGTGCCGCATAGTCGAGCTGAGCGAGAAGTATTTCAGTGTCTCCACCTTTGAGGGTATTTTCGCCGATAGCTACAAGGTCAGTCTCAAGAGAGGCAAGCAGGTCAAGGCCTACGGCACTATGCAGGTCATCATCAAGGACAATCTGAATCCCGGGGCGGCCGCAACCGTTTACGGCAGAGTCACCTGTGAGGGTCGTCCACTGGCGGATGTCGTCATTTCTGACGGTGTGGAGGTTGTAAAGACTGATGCCAGCGGAGTCTATCAGATGACTTCGCAGAAGAAGTTCGGCTATGTATTCGTTTCCATACCAAGCGGTTACGAGGTTCTGAGCGACGGAGTCCTGCCTCTCCTGCACCAGCGTCTCATCTCGGATGCCAATACTGTGGAAAGGGTCGATTTCAATCTCGTCAAGTCCGACTGGGACCAGAACAGCTATACGCTTCTGACCTTCGGTGACATGCATCTTGCCGGTGGCAGAAACAATGACCGCGTCTATTTCTCGCAGTTCTGCAATGATGTGAACAGCTACATCAGCAGCCACAAGTCGGAGAAGGTGCTGGCCCTTACCCTCGGTGACATGACCTGGGACTACTACTGGTATTCCAACAACTATCAGTTCAAGGAGTATCTCGCCGACGTGAACAAGATCGAGAACCTGACGATTTTCCATACCATAGGCAACCACGACCACGATATGAATCTGCCCGGCGACTTCGAGAATTCCGTTCAGTTCACCCGCGAAGTGGCTCCGGATTTCTATTCTTTCAATATTGGAAAGGTGCATTACATCGTGCTGGACGACATACTCAGCACCAGCAAGGGCCTCGGCAAGAATGACAGGAAATATAATGAGCTCGTGACTGAAGAGGAGTTTGCATGGCTGGCCAAGGACCTGGCCTTCGTATCCAAGGATTACAGCGTCATTGTCGCTATGCACGCCACTACCGGCAATCTCGATTCCGCGGACAACAGAAATCGCCTCGTGTCCTGCTTCGACGGCTTCAGCAACGTGCATTTCGTGACCGGCCACACCCACAAGTTCTCCCATTCCACCCTCAGCTCCACCTGCAGCGACCATAATACCGGTGCCGTATGCGCCGACTGGTGGAATTCGGCAAACAACACTTCGGGTGCGATAAACATCGGCCAGGACGGCGGCCCTGCCGGCTATTCCATATATAATATATCCGGAACCGATCTCAAGTGGCAGTACAAGGCGACGAATATATCCACCGACTATCAGTTCCGCAGCTACGACAGGAACTGCATCAACCTCGCCGCTTCGGTCGTGATGCCGGATGCCGCGGATGCGAACAAGCTGCTTTTCGACAAGTATGCGGCCGGATGGGCTTACGCGAGCGACGCAAATGAGGTTTACATCAATGTCTGGAACTATGGACCGGGCTGGAGCATAGAAGTGACGGAGAATGGCAAGTCCCTGAGTGTGAGCAAGGCCAGCTCAAGTCTCTACAGGGATCCGCTCCACCTCTATGTCTATCAGATCAAGACGTTCAAGTCAAGCACGAGCGAGACTTTCGCGACATCCTCCTGCGGGCACATGTGGATGGTTACCGCCTCTTCGCCGACTTCCACCCTGGAGATCAAGGTCAGCGACCCGTTCGGGAACGTCTATACGGAGACTATGACAAGGCCTAAGCAGCTGGATGTCGAAACCTACAGGAAGTAGTTAACAACAACCATATTACAAACTAAACTAACTATTATGAGATTCATTAAAACTATTGCTGCAACTCTCGTTCTTGCGGCATCGGGGTTCATATCCCTGTATGCACAGAACAGGGCAGTGTCAGGAAAAGTTCTTGATGCTCAGCAGCAGCCGGTTATCGGTGCTTCCGTTGTGATAGCCGGTACCAGGCAAGGCACAGTGACAGATCCCGATGGTTCTTTCATGATGAAGGTCCCTCAGGGCGACGTCACCCTCGAAGTCGCCTGCCTCGGTTACGTTTCCGTGAAGGCCAATGTCTCAGCCGGGGCATCCTCGCTTGTTGTCACCCTCGAGGAGGACAATATGGTGCTGGATGAGACCGTTGTGGTCGGTTACGGTACACAGAAGAAGGTGAACCTGACCGGTGCAATTACCTCGGTCGATTCCAAGTCTTTCGAGAACAGGACCGCACATTCGGTTTCCACTATGCTGCAGGGCTCCGTTCCGGGACTCAACATCTCCACCTCTTCAGGTAACCCGGGTTCCACCGGTACTTTGAACGTCCGCGGTTACACCTCTATCAATGGTGCCGAGCCGCTGGTGCTCATTGACGGTGCTGTAGGCGACATCGACCGTGTCAATCCTAATGACATCGAGTCTATCTCAGTCATCAAGGACGCAGCCGCAGCTGCCGTTTACGGTGCGCGTGCAGCCTTCGGTGTGATTCTCGTCACCACCAAGAGCGGCAAGGCGGAGGACGGCAAAGCGACCGTACGTTACAGCGGCCGCTTCGGCTGGGAGGAGCCTACCACTTCGACCGACTATGAAACAAGGGGTTACTGGTCAGTCTATACCCACAATGTCTTCCGTATGAACTCTGAAGGCAACCAGTATGTGAAGTATGACGCCTACGATATGCAGCAGCTGCTTGCCCGCGTGAATGACGTGACCGAGAATCCGGAGCGTCCGTGGGTGGTGGAGCGTGTTGTGAACGGCCTCAACCAGTGGCGCTACTACGGTAACTACGACTGGTGGCACATGCTCTTCAACGACCAGCATCCGGTTCAGCAGCACAATATCTCCATTTCCGGAGGTGGCAAGAACGTAAAGTATTTCGTATCAGGTGGATATGACCGTCAGCAGGGTATCATCAAACAGCGCCCGGACGTCTTTACCAAGTACAATCTCCGTTCGAAGCTGGATTTCAACATCAACAAGTATATGAAGTTCAGCAACAACACTGCTTTCTACAGCTCGTTGTATGACTTCGTCGGCGTAGGCGACATACAGAATGCCATTGCCTACACCGCTTCCCACGCTCTTCCTATCTTCCCTATGCAGAACCCTGACGGTTCCTGGGTATATAAGCTGAAGGATTTCTTCAACTCCGACTATGCAGTCGGCAACGGCCGTCACATCGTCTATGGCGAGGCCAAGAATACCAACCTCCAGAGGAAGACCGATTTCTCCAATACTTCGGAACTTACCATCACTCCGGTGAAGGGCCTGTCCATCGTTGCGAACTTTACCTACAGGTTCCATCAGAACAGGAACACCAGCAGGACCACCAACTTTACTTACAGGAGGTATCCGGGTGCAGAGCTTGAGAAGTATGACACCGGTGCCGGTCTCGACCAGATGAGCGAGAGCATCGCCACCTACAACTACTATGCAGCGAACGTCTTTGCAACTTACGAGAACACCTTCGCCGACAAGCATCATTTCACCGCAATGCTCGGTTGGAACTACGAAAGCCAGGACGGCAAGACTGTGGGCGCTTCCGGCAACTATCTCCTTACCGAGAACCTCTCCGACCTCAATCTTGTCGGCACCAACACTGATGGTGCTACCGTGATGGAAGTTACCGGAGGCCGTACAGCATACGCTCTCATGGGCTTCTTCGGCCGTATCAACTACGACTATGCTGGCCGATATCTCTTCGAGGTTTCAGGCCGCTACGACGGTACTTCCCGCTTCGCCAAGGGTCACCGCTGGGGCTTCTTCCCATCCGGTTCCCTCGGCTGGCGTATTTCCGAGGAACCTTTCTTCGCTCCTGCAAAGCCGTATGTCGATAACCTGAAAATCCGTGCGTCATTCGGTACTCTCGGTAATCAGAATGTAGCCAACGATATCGCTTACCGTACCATTTCCATCCACAACTTCCAGTATTACAATTTCGGTGAGGGCAGCACTGTGGGCAAGTACTCCAGCATTTCCGCCCCTAACTCTTCGGACCTGACCTGGGAGACTTCAGAGCAGTGGAACGTCGGTGTCGATCTCGATATGTTCAAGAACAGACTCCAGTTCACTGGCGAGGCCTATATCCGCGACACCAAGAATATGCTTACCGCAGGTGTCGAACTGCCTGGCGTGTATGGCGCGGATGCCCCTAAGCAGAACACCGCCGACCTCCGCACCAAGGGCCTCGAGTTCTCCCTCGGCTGGAGGGACCAGTTTATGCTTGGCGGACATCCGTTCGGCTATGGCATCAAGGGTATGATAAGCGTATATGACTCCGAGATTACCAAGTATGACAATAAGGACAAGACCTTTGCGAAGTCTTTCTACGAAGGGATGAAGCTTGGTGAAATCTGGGGCTTCGTTGCAAACGATCTCTTCCAGAGTGACGAGGAGGCCAAGGAATATGCTTCACAGGTAGATCTGTCCTATGTGAAGGGTAAACTCAGCAAGTGCGGTGGATGGAGCGCCGGTGACCTCAAATACGAGGATATCGACGGTGACGGCAAGATAGGCATAGGACAGAACAATGTGGAAGAACCTGGTGACCGCAAGATCCTGGGCAACTCCCTTGCAAGACTCCAGTACGGCTTTACCCTCAGTCTCGATTACTTCGGATTCGACGTCTCTGCTTTCTTCCAGGGAACCGGCAACCACTACTGGTATCCTCACGTGAGGTCCTTCGCATTCTGGGGTCCTTTCTCCCAGCCTATGTGCTCCTATCTTCCTAAGGACTTCCTGGCAAACTGCTGGAGCGAGAACAATCCTGACGCCTACTTCCCTCGTCCTGTCGCTTATCTGGCATACGACGGCGGTGCACAGCTCAACAAGGTCAACTCCCGCTACCTGCAGAACCTCCGTTACCTCCGCTTCAAGAACCTGACCGTAGGTTACACCCTTCCTCAGAAGGCCACCAAGAAGATTGGCATCGACAGAATACGCCTTTACTTCTCTGGCGAGAACCTCGAATACTGGTCACCGTTCAAGAAGAATTCCATCTACATTGATCCGGAAGGCGCTTTCGGCCGCAGCAACAATGACTACAACCGTGCCTTCTATCCTTGGCAGAAAACTTATATGTTCGGCATTGACGTTACATTCTAATGACACTGATTCAAATGAAAAAGAATATAATTTTAGTCGCTGCAGCCGCCTTCGCCATCAGCGCGTGCGGCCTTCTGGACAAGGAACCCCAGTCAAAGCTCAGTCCTGAGACTTACTTCAAGACTGCAACAGACCTGCAGCTTTTCACCAACCCGTATTACAACAACCTGCTCCCTAAGAATATCTACAACGAGCAGAGCGACCAGTACGTCCATCAGGATCCTTCGAACCTGGTGAAGAGCGGAAGCAACCGTTTCGTTCCCGCTTCCGGCGGCGGATGGAGCTGGGGTGACCTCCGCAGAATCAATACCTGTCTGGATTATATACCTAAGCAGTGCGAAGATCCTAAGGCAGCTGTGCAGTACACTGCGCTCAGCCGTTTCTTCAGGGCCTATTTCTATTTCGACAAGGTCCAGAAATTCAGTGACGTGCCTTGGATCGACCACGAGCTCGGCTCTACTGATGAGGACCTCCTGAGACCAAGGGACAGCCGCGAGTTCATAATGCAGAAAATGATCGAGGATGTGGACTATGCAATCGAGAACCTGCCTGATTCCTACGGCGGACTGAACTACCGTGCCACCAAGTGGGCAGCCCTTGCTTTCAAGTCCCGTTTCTGCCTCTATGAGGGTACCTACAGGAAGTATCATCAGGAGCTTTATGACCCGAATTTCGTATGCGCCCTGCCTGGTGATGCCCAGCCGGCAGACTACTATCTGAGACTTGCAGCCGAGGCGGCCGAGGAGATTATGGAGAACGGGCCGTTCAAGCTCTACTCCACCGGCAATCCGGATCTCGACTATGCCGTACTCTTCTCTTCATACGATGCCCAGACTACTGAGGTGATCCTCGCCATCAACTTCGACTACGGCACTTCGCTTATGCACAATGCCACTGCCTACGCCATCGAGGCCGGCCGTGGTGCCTGCATGACCAAGAAGTTCGTCGATTGCTATCTGATGAAGGACGGTTCACGCTTTACCGACAGGGAGGGCTGGGAGACAATGCAGTTCGCCGAGGAAGTCGCCGACCGCGACCCTCGTCTCGCCCAGACCATCCGCATCCCGGGATATTCCCGAATTACCGAGCTTAACGGCAGCTACAGCTATTCCGACCAGAAGCAGGGTGTGGACGTGCTTTGCGCAGTGACCGGTTTCCAGACAGCCAAGTTCGTGATGGCTGACAATAACCTCTCGTTCGACAAGCTGGACAAGTCCTACAATGACATCGCCATATTCCGTTATGGTGAAGTGCTCCTGAACTATGCCGAGGCACTTGCCGAATTGGGTGCCCTCCATCAGGCTGAGCTTGACAAGTCCATCAACCTGCTGCGTGACCGTGCCGGTATGCCTCACCTTGTCGAGGCAGGTCTGACCGCTGATCCTTATCTCCAGAGGGAGTTCCTGAATCCGGGTGTCACCGACCCTCTCATCCTCGAGGTGCGCCGCGAGAGGGCAATCGAGCTTGCGATGGAAGGCTTCCGCTATCAGGACCTTATGAGGTGGAAACTCGGCCAGCATCTCGCAGAGCCTTACTACGGCATCTACTTCCCGGGCGTAGGCAAGTATGACATCGATGGCGACGGCGACATCGACTACAATATCTACACTGAAGGCAAGGCGGACTCCAGCATCCCTAGAAACTTGAAGCTCAATACCGACATTTTCCTCAGTGAGGGTGACAAGGGTATGATGATGCCGGTTCACAACATCCTCTTCGAATTCGACCCTGTAAGGGATTATCTCTATCCGGTTCCTATCAATGAGAGGACTCTGAATCCGAACCTTACCCAGAATCCGGGTTGGGACGACGGTCTCGCAT
This sequence comes from Bacteroidales bacterium, assembly GCA_004555145.1. Next base: position 14,123 of record SFJB01000005.1, read on the forward strand.
TTTAGCAATCTTCAAAGAAACAGTTTAAGCAACAATTACAGATATGAAGATTTCAAGATATTCTATAGCATCGCTTATGGGAGTCGCTCTGATGACCCTCGCAGGCTGTGCCCAGAAAGAAATAGAAGAATCGAAGGCTATCATGCCGGAGGAGACGGAGTACGTCCTTCCGGCTGCGGCCTCCGAGAGGACCATCACCATCTATGCCGATGGCAGCTGGGTGGCTGATGTGACTGAAGACTGGCTGTCCATTGACCCGACTTCGGGCGAAGGTACCGTGCCTGTAGTTCTCTCCGCCGAGGCGAATACCTCTGACGTCGCACGCGAGGCAAAGATTATCATCAGGGGCGCTGCCACCCTCGGCGAAGTCGAGGTGACCGTGCGTCAGAAGATGGACCGCTTCCGTGATATGAATCCTGTCACCGTGACCGAGGCCGTGGCTTTGTCCGAGGGCTCTCTCGCGAAGATAGGTGACTGCCAGGTGATGGCTCTGTGCAAGAAGGGCTTTGTAGTCAGCGACGGAAGCGCCAATATCTATGTGAACGGCACTGCCGACGTGAAGGCGGGCGACAAGCTCACCGTTACCGGCGACATCGCCAAGGTGAACGACATCATCGGTCTCACTCTTGACGAGGCCTATGTGACCGGCAATGAGGAAGTCGTCCTTCCTGAAGCCAAGTCCGAAGTCGCAAACCCTTCAAAGGTGGAATTCGTCGAGATTTCGGCATCCTGCGCTTCAGGCAAGCTCAGCGTAGATGGAAAGCAGGTGGGAATCATATTCCAGCCTATCCAGGACATCTCTGCTCTCAACGGACGCGAGGTTGTTGTCCGTGGCTATTACGTAGGTGTCAGCTCCAAGCTCGCTGCACTCATACTCGTGGATTTCGAGGACAAGGGCGCAACCCCTATAGTCGGCAAGCCACTGCCTTTCAAGGACAATTTCGACTGGGTGGCTCCTCTCGTAGAGTGGGACAAGGCCAACGGCAGAACCCAGGGCAACAGTATGGAAAGCAATGCGACCGTCAACTACGGCAACGCTTATGCCATCCCTGATTTTGAGGCCGCCTTTACCGGCACCATGGGTTACGAGTCTATGTTCTACTCTTCCAAGACCGTCTATGTCTGCGAGGGCAACTACCTGAAATTCAGCAAGACCAACAACTGCAACGGCGTAAGGCTTCCTGCTTTTGCCGTCGAGGGCACCGAGGACGTCCTTCTCAGCTTCGACTGGGGCAGGAATGGCAGTGACAACGTTGTACTGGTAGTCGAGATCGAAGGTAAGGGTACCATCGATGGTGCTTCCAAGTCCGGAGAACTCTCCAACCCTAACGAGTTCGAGTGGCAGAGCGAATCCATCAAGATCCAGGGCATCGACGCCGCTACGAGAATCACCATACATCCGACTACCTACACCGGCGCTGCCCACACCGACGGTTCTCTCTACCGCTGGTTCCTGGATAATCTGGAGGTTGTTTCCCTTGCAGGAATGGTTGAGGCCGACATCCAGATCGAAGGCCTTGAGAACAATCTCATCACCTTCGAGGGCACCGCTCCTGTACCTGCATCGTTCACCGTGAACTCCAATGCAGACTACAGCATTTCCACCACTGCTTCCTGGCTCCACCTGGACGTTGCCGAAGGTATGGCAAATACCGCTTCCATAGTCAACGTGACTTGTGACGAGAGCGATCTGAGCACCCTGCGCAAGGCAGAGATTGTCGTGAAGTCAGGTCTCTCCACCAAGAAGATAGCCGTCGTGCAGTCCGCTGCCGGCCAGACTCTCGATCCGCTCATCAGCGTGATTTGCAGCAAGCCGACCGATGCGCTCCTTGGAGAGGGTGACGCCTTCATCGCTTCAGTTCAGTCCAATGTAGAGTACAAGGTCGAGATTTCCGACGAATGGATCAGCGAGATTACTGCTCCTGAGACCAGAGGACTCATCGAGAAGAGTGAGCACAGCTTCACCCTCGCAGTGAACACCACAGGTGCAAGCAGGACAGGCATCATCCGTTTCTACAACGAGGAAGCCAATGTCGAGGCAAACGTTGTTGTTAAGCAGGAGAACTTCGAACCGAGAATCGATGTGAACTACCATCATCAGATAGGCTATATACCTGTCGCAGGCCTGACATTCGACGTCCACATCTCAAGCAATATCGATTTCACCGTCACTTCCGATGTGGTGACTCTTCCAGTCGAGAGCGCTGTCGCCGGCGATTATGACGTCAAGTTTACAGTCCCTTCCAATGGAGGCGCATCAAGGGATGTCAAGGTAGTGTTCTACAGTGAAAAGTATGACTTTACCAAGACCGTTTCCATCAACCAGCTCGGCAACGACGTCCTCTTTGCAGACAACTTCGACTGGCTTGAACCGCTCATCGCAAATTACAATGCCAACGCCGGCAAGACGATTGGAGATACGATGGGAGAACAGAATCCGGGCGCAAATGCTCCTAACCCTTATTCCGATGCCAATCTGAAGAATGATTTCCCTGCAGCTCTCGCCGCAGCCGGCTACACGGACCTGAATGCTTCCGCAAAGGTTATCTATCCTCAGGCCAACTACATAAAGCACAGCAAGACCGATAACCAGACCTCACTGCAGTTCCAGCCTTGCACGTCACTTGCATCCGCATCGGACATATCGCTTGATTTCGACTGGTTTGCGCACGCAAAGGGTGGATTCGAGATTGACCCTGTCAGCCTTGTGGTTGTGATTGCAGGCGACGGAACGTTCGACAACGGCACCAAGGTGAGCGATGTCATAACCCACGACCAGGTCAATGGCGAATTCCACTGGAACCACTCTTCTGTCAAGATCAGCGGCGCTACCAGCGAGACCAAACTCAACATAGTCCCTAAGGTTTGTGTCAATGCAGACGGCAGCTACAACTGGAAGGTTAAGGGCGTTTACCGTTGGCATCTCGACAATATCGTTGTAAAGACCAGATAGTTATCCGTTTCATTATTCTAACCGGTTTTTCAATATTTTCATCAGAGGCCGTCCGTGAGGATGGCCTCTTTTGTGGAATTTTATTCCCATATTTGTAAAAATAGCCGAATATGAAAGCATATATAGAAAAGAACAGGGAACGTTTCTTCGGGGAACTTTTCTCTCTGCTGAGAATCCCGTCTGTGAGCTCGTCCGCTGAGCACAAGGAGGATATGTACCGTTGCGCCGCAAGACTGGCGGAACTGCTGAGGGAGGCGGGCGCGGATGAAGCGGAGGTCTGTGAGACCGCCGGCCATCCGCTGGTCTTCGGACAGAAGAAAGTTGCGGACGACGCACCTACCGTCCTGGTTTACGGGCATTACGACGTGCAGCCGGTCGATCCGCTGGAGCTCTGGAAATCAGATCCTTTCGAGCCGGAGATTCGTGACGGGGCCATATATGCCCGTGGCTCCAATGACGACAAGGGGCAGCTATTCATGCACCTGAAAGCCTTCGAATATATGCTTCGCGAAGGCGGGCTCAGGCAGAACGTGAAGTTCATCTTCGAGGGCGAGGAGGAGATCGGAAGCCCGTCGCTGGCCGCCTGGGCCGAGGAGCACAGGGATTTGCTTGCGGCGGATGTGATTCTTGTTTCCGATACGACCATGATTTCGGAGGAGGTTCCTTCCATCAATTGCGGAATGCGTGGTCTCGCCTATGTGGAGGTCAAGGTGACCGGCCCGAACAAGGACTTGCATTCCGGTCATTACGGCGGGGCCGTGGCCAATCCTGTCAATGTGCTTTGCGAGATGATCGCCTCGCTCATCGATGAGAAAGGACGCATTACCGTGAAGGGTTTCTATGACGATGTGGTTGAGCTTTCCGACAGCGACAGGGCTATGCTCGCGAGGGCGCCTTTCGATATGGAGGAGTACAAGAAGTTCCTGGATATAGCCGAGGTGCGCGGCGAGGAGGGCTACAGCACTCTGGAGCGTACGGGCATAAGGCCTTGCCTTGATGTGAACGGTATTTGGGGCGGCTACACCGGCGAGGGCGCAAAGACTGTGCTTCCGTCCGAGGCGCACGCGAAGATATCTATGCGTCTGGTGCCGAATCAGGACAGCGAGACCATAAGCCGCCTTTTCGCCGAGCATTTCAAATCCATCGCGCCTGCCTGCGTGAAGGTCGAGGTCAAGCCTTGTCACGGCGGCAACGGTTTCCTTATCCCTATATCCTCTCCGGCCTACAAGGCGGCTTCAAGGGCTATGACCGAGGTATATGGCATAGAGCCGGTTCCGAGCAGGGGAGGAGGCAGCATTCCTGTGCTTGCGGACCTTCAGAGGATTCTCGGCATCGACCCACTGCTGATGGGTTTCGGCCTTGAGAGAGACACAATCCATTCACCTAATGAGAGTTATCTGCTGAAGCAGCTCTTCGCCGGAATGGAATCCATTGCACTGTTCTACAAATATCTATGAAATTGTCGACTATTCTCCGCCTGTTCGTCTGCGTGGCGGCGGCTGCTTCGCTTCTTTCCTGCGGAAACGGAAGTGATTGCATTTTCGGCAGCAAGGACAATTACGTCATCGGCATCTCCCAGTGCTCGGAAGACTCCTGGAGGCAGAAGCTGAAGGAGGAGCTGGAAATGGCGACATATTTCAACGAGGGAGTCACCCTGCGCTTTGTTTCGGCCAATGATGACAGCGAGCTGCAGCAGCGTCAGATAGACAGTCTTGCGGAGTCCGGGATAGATCTTCTGATCGTGTCTCCGAATCAGCTCGACCTGCTCTCGGATGAGATCGACAAGGTCTATGACGCCGGTATTCCGGTCATACTCTTCGACAGGAAGACCGATTCTCCGAAATATACCTCCTTCGTTGGCACCGACAACTTCCAGATAGGCGAGATGATAGGCCATTTCCTTGCCGGCAAGCTCGGTGGCAAGGGAAACGTGGTCGAGATAGCTGGACTTTCGGGCTCTTCGCCTGCCCTTGAACGCCATAACGGCTTTGCGAAGGCCATAGGGGAGTATCCTGGTATCAGAATAGTCGGTTTCGCGAACGGCGACTGGACGCAGGAAAGCGGGGAGGCCGCTATGAACCATATACGGATCAGTGCCGTGGCATTATGAAGAAATATGACCTTCAGATGCTTATTCTCACCTGCGGCACTCACGGCTCCTACGTTTTCTATGAGGATGGCAAGATCTCCTTCCAGCCTACTCCGAAGGTCAACGTCGCCGATACGGTCGGCGCCGGCGATTCCTTCACCGGTGCCTTCATGGCAAGCGTTTTCAAGGGCGCATCCGTAGAGGAGGCACACAGGAAGGCAGTTGCAGTCTCAGCTTTCGTCTGCACTCAGAACGGAGCTATGCCTGCGGTGCCTGCAGAGCTGCTTTGAAATATATGTCTATGAATTCTTCTTTTTCGTGAGGTTGAAGATGGCGGACACCGTCAGTCCCGAGACGATGTGCCATACTCCCCACCAGGCGGTGATCACGAGCATTCCTCCGTGCGGCGGGAAATCTGCGAAGATGTCGGTTCCGAGCAGGAGCATGAGCCCGAGTCCGGAGTTCTGTATGCCGGTCTCTATGGTGAGCGTCCTTCTGTCCTTGTAAGGCAGTCTGAAGGCCGAGGCAGTCGAGAAACCTATCAGCAGCGCGAGGATGTTGTGGACGAGAACCACGAGGAATATATATTTTATGCACTGCAGGAAGGCGTTGATGTTGCCCCAGAATGCGAGTACCACCATCGCGATGAAGAAAAGTATTGAAAGCCACTGGAACGGTTTCTTCAAGGCCGATGCAACTTTCGGAAGGAAGCGGGAGGTAAGTATGCCCAGCACGAGTGGAATCCCGAGAAGTATGAATATGGTCTTGAAGACGTCCCAGAGCGGTATGCTGAGGGTCGGGATTTCGCTTGCGACCTCTGCGTAACGCAGGTACAGGTTTCCCCAGATGAAGAAATTGGCCGGGGTCATCACGACTGCAAGTGCGGTGCTGATTGCGGTCAGGGACACCGAGAGCTCGACGTTCGCCTTGGAAAGCGAGGACATGAAGTTGGAGATGTTCCCGCCCGGGCACGAGGCCACGAGTATCATTCCGAGTGCCATCATCGGCGATATCGCTTTGCCGAAGCCAAGCGCGAGAAGGAAGGTGAATGCCGGAAGCAGTATGAACTGGCAGACCATTCCGAGGATTACGGATTTCGGCTGTCTGAATACGTCTGCGAATATCTTCGGCTTGATCCCGAGCGCGACGCCGTACATCACGAAGGCGAGTACGATGTTTATCGTGTTCATTCCGCCTGCGTTCAGGCTTACCTGGATGCTGTCGATTGTCTGAGCTGTTTCGAAAGTCATTTCTGTCGGTTTTTTTCGTTTTTGTTCCGCTGCAACACGTCTGCGGACCTCGCAAGTTACGAATATTAATTCGTATATTTGCGCGTTTTAGTTGTAACACGAAATATTTCCGTAAAAATGAAACGTACAGCACTCTTCGTCCTGACTTTGTTCGCAGCGCTGTCAGTATTCGCAAAGGAGCGTTCCTACAGCATTGTGTCGCCGTCTGGTAAAATCGAGACACAGGTCAATGTGGGCAGCATTGTCGATTACGAAATCCGCTACGATGGCAGGACGGTCCTGGCCCCGTCAGCTGTTTCGATGACCCTGTCCGACGGACGGGTATGGGGCGTGGACGCGAAGGTGGCCAAGGTCTCGCGCGGAAGTGTCGATTCGATGGCGGATTCTCCGCTTTACAGGGCGTCGAAGCTAAGGGAAAGATATAACAGTCTGATTGTCAGCTTTAAGGGCGGATGGTCGCTGGAGTTCAGGGTGTATGATGATGCCGTGGCATATCGTTTCGCGACCGCTCTTGACAAGCCTTTCCGTGTCGGCAGGGAACAGGTCTCCTACAATTTCCCTCAGGACTGGACCGTGACCCTTCCTTATGTCAAGAAAGGGGTTGACGGCGATTTCGGGTCGCAGTTTTTCCATTCCTTCGAAAATCTCTATACCGTGGCTCCGATTTCCGCTCTCAATCCGGGAAGACTTGCTTTTCTGCCGCTTATGGTGGATGCGGGAGAGGGTGTGAAGCTCTGCATAACGGATGTCAACCTGAATGATTACCCCGGCATGTATCTCCACAAGGGGGAGTCGCCGAATTCTCTGGAGGCGGTGTTTGCCCCTTGCCCGAAGACTGTCGTGGATGGAGGTTACAACAATATCCAGGGAAAGGTCGTCGAATATGAGGACTTCCTTGTGAGTGTGGATGCTCCGAGGACTTTCCCGTGGAGGGCCTGTGTCATAGGAACCGACACCCGTGTTGCCCAGAGCGATGCCGTATGGCTCCTTGCTGAGCCTTCCGAAATAGAGGACGTATCCTGGATAAAGCCTGGCAAGGTTGCGTGGGACTGGTGGAACGCCTGGAATATCTATGGTGTGGATTTCAAGTCCGGCATCAATACCAGGACCTACAAGTACTACATCGACTTTGCTTCTGCGAACGGAATCGAATATGTGATTCTCGATGACGGCTGGGCTGTAGGCAAAGGGGAGGACCTGCTGAAGATCAATCCTGAAATCGATATGCAGGGGATAGTGGACTATGCCGCTTCGAAGAATGTCGGCATCATACTCTGGGCGGGGTATGCCGCATTCGAAAGGGATATGGAAAACGTGTGCAGGCATTACTCCGAAATGGGCGTAAAGGGCTTCAAGGTCGATTTTATGGACAGGGACGACTGCCTGATGACCGCTTTCAATTACCGGGCTGCCCAGACTGCCGCAAAATACGACCTTGTCCTTGACCTTCACGGAACCCACAAGCCTGCCGGCATCACACGTACCTGGCCGAATGTCCTGAATACAGAGGGCGTGCACGGCCTGGAGAATATGAAGTGGAGCTCTCCTGAGGTCGATCAGATGAAATATGACGTCATATTGCCTTTCGTGAGATCGGTTGCCGGACCTATGGATTACACGCAGGGTGCGATGCTCAATGCTTCGCGCGATTCCTATAGGCCGAACAACAGCGAGCCTATGAGCCAGGGAACAAGATGCCACCAGCTGGCGCTGTATATGGTCTTCGACTCTCCTCTGAATATGCTTTGCGATTCTCCTTCAAACTATATGCGTGAGAAGGAGTGCACCGACTTCATCGCCGGCGTCCCTGTCGTATGGGATGAGACGAGGGTTCTCGCAGGAGAGGTCGGCGAGTATATCGTTACTGCTCGCCGCAGCGGTGATGACTGGTACATCGGTGCCATTACCTGCTGGACGCCTCGTGACCTTGAGATCGACCTCTCTTTCCTCGGGAAGGATTGCAGGGCAGTCATTTTCACCGACGGGGCGAATGCCCACAGAAAGGGTATCGATTACAGGCGCGAGGAGAAAACCCTGGACACTTCTGTCCCGTTCAGCTTCCATCTCGCTCCCGGTGGAGGTTTCGTTCTGAAAACTTTATAGCAGAAATATGGATATGAAATTCAAAACACTTCTGAACCGTCTCGCAGCAGTCACGTTCGCGGCGGTTCTCGCACTCGGATGCGGGCAGGACAATCCTGTCGAACCGGACAAACCGGAGGAAAAAGATCCCACTCTTACTGATGGCACCAGCATAGCGGATGTCCTGAAAGCCGAGGTCGGGGGAACTTTCGAACTTGAAAACGTACAGGTGGTCGGTACCAATACCAATGGTGTCCTTCTGCAGCAGATGGGTTCGTATATATATGCCTTCTACGGTTCGGAGCATGGCCTTGCAGTGGGAGACCTTCTGAGAATCTCGGGTACCACCACGACCAGAAACGGCCTCATTCAGTTCGGAAGCGGTTGCACATTGGAAAAAATCGGCAACGCCACGGTAACTTATCCGAAACCGGTGGAAATGAATGTTGAGGCCATAGAATCCTATATGTCCGATCCTGAAATCAGATATGTGACATATAGCGGAACAGTCCTTCTTTCAGGCAATTATACAAATCTTGAGATAGAAGGGAGTTCTGTGGTGGGAAGTCTGGATTATATGACCGAAGAGTTCAGGACAAAGTATTCGAAACATAATATCACAATTACCGGATGGCTGTTCGGTTCCTATAAGACATATATGTACACCATCCCGGTCGAGGTGAAGGACAACGGTATCCCGCAGGAAGACGTTCCGGACGGAGCCATATATTACAACGACTTCGATGCTGATCTTGCATCGCAGACCTTCGGTGACGGAGGAAAGTGGCCGTATCTTGACCAGTTCGAAGGATGGAAAAACGGTAAGGGCAGCGGTGCTGCCGCAGTGGCATACGAATTCCAGAGCGTTTCCTGCCGCACGAACCAGTCTTCCAAGGGCGAACTGTCGCTCTATGACGGCTCTGGAAAGAACAATATTTTCTTCAGTACGGCTCCTGCATATCTGACCATAGGCAACATAGCAGTTTCCGACCGGAATCTCCGACTCTCTTTCGGAGCGCAGCGTTATTCGCAGGGCGCATCCAATGCCTTTATCAAGTCTGACTTCGAGGTACGCGTGTCCGCTGACGGAGAACTATGGTCCCAGGCTCTGGCCTATGGCTTCGGTGAGGTCGAGGATGTTCCTGGTGAATGGAGGCTGGCAACGGCCGACTTTACCCTTCCGGAAGGAGTCAATACCTTGTATATCAAGTTTATACCTAAGATGAGCAGTGTCAATCGAATAGATGATGTGCTGCTCGTTGCAGGCGCTGGCGGCGAACTTGTGGAGTTCGGTAAGGCGGAGACGGTCGAGACATCCACCATTGCACAGGTACTGGACTCTCCAATCGACGAAGTATATCAGGTCGAAGGAACTGTCGTGGGTACTCACTCAAAGGGATTCCTGCTGAAGGATGAAACAGGTATCATTCTGACTTTCAAGAAGAACCACGGTGTTGCAGTGGGTGATGTCCTGACGGTCAAGGGTGCGACTTCAGTCTATGGCGGACTCAAGCAGTTCGGCGAGACCTCGGAGCTTACCAAGACAGGTACAGCTTCCGTGACCCAGCCGACCGCGGAGGAGTTCACCGCCGCTTCGTTCGACGCCTATGTCGCTGCCCCTTGTATCAAATATGTGAAATACAGCGGATTCCTGACCTCTTATCAGGACAATATCTATCAGTGGCACTATGACGTCACTGTCGATGGGACGGCTGTCGTCGGCTCGCTCTCATATCCGAACAGCACCCTGAACGTGACGAGCTATCTTGACAGGAATGTCATCATTACCGGATATGCAATTGGTGTTACGGGTAATGATACCAAGTATCTCAACACCCTTGTGACTTCAATAGAATTTGCTGAGGCTGAGCAGTGCCCTGATGAAAGTCAAGCAATTACGGTCAAGGAACTGAATGAGAAGCTGGCCACTATGGAAACAGGAGCCGAACTTTCAGGTCTTGTCGCTGTCAAGGGCTATGTCGCTGCCAACAATGAAGGCGGAGCTCTGTATCAGCTTATTTCACTGGTTGACAACACCGGCGAGCCGGGTTCCGGCATCATCCTCAAGGGAGAGGATTTCACGGAGGCCACCCTTCCTGTCGGTACCAAGGTGATAGTCAGCCTGAAATATGCTACCTACGACCTTTACAAGAATCTCCCTCAGGTCAAGAAGGCGATAATATTCCCGACTGACGGCAAGGCGGAGATAGTTGTTCCTGAGATTGCCGACAATCAGTGCAAGGATTACCTCGGCCAGTATGTCAAGGTACGCAATCTGACCGCACCTGCGGATGCGACTACCTGGGTTGTCAACAACAAGACCACTACGACCAGGTTCACAGGTGAGAACGGCCTTACCGTTGCTACATACGTGACCAAGTACGCTGTCTATAAGGACGAGAAGATTGCTCAGAAGACTTCCTGGATCAAGGGTGTGATGGAAGTCTATAACGACCTTTACGAGCTTATCCCGACCTCTATGGAGGACGTGTCAGGCTTTAAGGAATAGATTCCTGTTTGAAAGGCTTTACCTCTTGGTCAGCATGATCATGAAGGTCACGGCAACTATGGAGATGAGGATGCCGGCAATGATGTTCGGGGTGAGTGCCTCGCCGAAGACGAGGGTACCGACCAGAATCGCCGTAATCGGTTCAAAGACACCCAATACGGATGCCTTTGTGGCCCCGATGTTCCTGGTTGCGACGGCCAGGGATGCCGTGGAGACGATTGTGGGGAGAACGGCTAGGCCGATGAGATTGCACCACGCCATCCCTCCGTCAATTCCCGCCGTAAGATCAGCTCCGGAAAACAAGCATCTTCCGATGAAGAAAAACGTTCCGGTAAGCAGGGCATAGAAGGTCAGCAGGGAATTGGGGATTGAAGATATGACCTTGCTTTTGTTGATTATGACTATGAAGAGGGCATAGACGAAGGCCGAGGCTATCGAGAACCAGACTCCGAGCGGGTTGACCGTTTCCGTTCCCGCGCCCCCTGTCATTATCATCACTCCTGCGAATGTGGCTGCAATGGACAGCCATACCGGCCAGGAGGGGACGACCTTCAGAAAGACCATTATGATTGCCACCATTGCGGGGAAGAGGAATACGAGGGTGGTGGCCAGGCCGGAGGCGATGTATTTGTAGGCTTCGAAAAGGAAGGTGCTGCTTGCCGTATAGAGCAATCCCAGACTGAGGAGGACTCCTGCCTGTTTGAGCGTAATTCTGAAGTTTTCCTTTTTCAGCAGCAGATATGCCCCGAGCAGTATCACTGCAATGCCGTATCTGAACAGGAGTATGGCTTCCGTGGAGGCACCGGCATTCATCAGGGGTTTCGCGAATAGGGGATTAAGCCCGTAAGTGATGCCGGTAATGATGCCTGCGGGGTAGCCTATGATGGCATTTTTGCTTAACTTCGCGTTCATTTCATCTGGACCTTTCATTCATTCCGGCGGCGGTTTCAATCAAAAAAAGTGCCGGACATCCTTGCGGCGGAGGGGTATTCAACATTGTTTTTGCGATAAAGAATTAAAAGCATATCTTTGCCGCCCCGGATGCAGATATAAGATTATCCCCAGTGTTGCAATGAAATTTATTTTTCAATTTTTGATCATTATGGTGTTTGCGTTCGTCGGAGAATTGCTGCACCATTTCATTCCGCTCCCCATTCCGGCCAGCATCTACGGAATCCTGCTCCTTTTCCTTGCCTTGGAGTTCAAAATCCTGAAGGTCAAGGATATAAAGGAAACAAGCTCGTTTCTTATCGCGATAATGCCCATTATGTTTCTTCCTCCGGCAGTGGGGATTGTCGAGTCCTGGGGTCTTATCAAAGGCTCCTGGCTCCCTTATGTGCTGGTGATAGTGGTAAGCACCGTAGTCGTGATGGCGGTCTCGGGCCTTGTGACTCAGATGATTGTGAGAAAAGGAGGGCGGAAATGACTGAGCTTATACGAAATTCGGCATTTCTTGGAGTGCTGATCAGCCTTGCGTCGTATGCGATAGGGATATGGCTGCGCAATAAGACGCGTTTGTCTTTTCTGAATCCGCTCCTGATCTCGATTATCCTGGTCATCGCCTTTCTGAGTCTGAGCGGGATGAGCTACGAGACTTATGCCTCGGGCTCCTATTCCATCAGCTTTCTTTTGACACCTGCAACCATCTGTCTTGCCGTGCCTCTGTATGAACAGTTCAATCTGCTTAAGAAGCATTGGAAGGCCGTGATTGCGGGCATCGTTTCTGGCGTTGTCTCCAGTCTCGTGTGCATACTGCTGCTCTCGCAACTGTTCCGCTTCGACCATCAGACTTATGTCACCTTCCTGCCGAAGTCGATAACCACGGCCATAGGAATGGATGTGGCGGCAGAACTCGGGGGCTATGTCCCTCTGGCTGTTGTGGTCATAGTCATTACCGGTGTGCTGGGCAATGTCATTGCTGAGGGCGTGCTTAAGCTCTTCAAGATCGAAGAACCCATTGCCAAGGGCATAGCAATCGGTTCCAGTTCCCACGCCGTGGGGACTGCCAAGGCTATGGAAATCGGCCCTGTCGAAGGCGCGATGAGCAGTCTCTCCATTGTCGTCTGCGGCCTCCTTACGGTAATCGGCGCGTCGTTGTTTTCCGTCTTTATCCCTTCATATTGATACGCATTGAATATGGGACGCTTTGAGGACATAGACAGACTGTTTCGGCTTTACTACAGGCCTCTGTGTCTATATGCGACCCATTATCTGAAGGATCCGGATGCCGTCGAAGACATCGTCCAGGATGCATTCGAGGCATTGTGGGAAAAGATGGCTGTCAGTGACATCCAGTCTCCCAAATCGTATCTCTATGCAAGCGTGCGCAATTCGTGCGTCAGCAGAATGAGAGCGGCAAACCGCCTCCTGGAAGACATCCGTCCTGAGGACTTGTCGGAATTCATAAGTGACGAGGAGGCCGTGGACAGGTCGTTCTCTGAGTCTGCTCTCTGGAAGTCGATAAATGAGCTTCCCAAGAAGAGACGTCAGATGCTTTTGATGGAGAAGCGTGGCGGAATGAGCTGAGCTTTCATCATACTATGGATGCAAGCTTAAAACCGATGCCAAGGGAAAGCTTCTTACCGCGACGTTCCCCGATGAAGATATCGACTTCATTATCTCTTTGATTGAAAAGGCTTTGGATGTAAATATCACAGTGGAATGATGAAGAGGACAGTCAGCATAATATCCATATTCCTTTTGTGCTTTTCTTTGTCAGCACAGGACTCCCTATCCATCAAGAGCCAGATTGACGCTCTGCAGAAGCAGTATGACGTGAATTTCGTATATGATCCGGGTATCATACAGGGAATCGACTCGAAAGAGATTACCCTTTCTGGCAAGAACATTAAAAAGGACCTTTCAGCTGTTTTCAGCGGTACCGGCATAGACTGGGAGCTCAGAAAGAATTTCGTAGTGCTCTCTAAGGAATATGAACAGGTGCTGTCATCAAATATAGATACACTTGAGGCAGCCAGGATAACTACGGACAAACTGAGAAGAGCCAACCGAACCCAGACCGGCCTGAACCATCTCGATGCATCCAAACTGCTTTCAGGATATGCTGTAATGAGTACCCCGGACATTGTGAAGGTGCTTCAGACAATGCCGGGAGTAGCATCGGGTTCCGAGCTCATGTCCGGTCTCTATGTCCACGGCGGAACCGGCAGCGACAACCTGTATCTTTTAGACGGCGTTCCTCTCTATCAGGTGAGCCACCTTGCCGGACTGTTCTCGTCGTTCAACAGCGACATCGTCGAGTCAGTCGATTTTTATAAGAGCGGCTTCCCGGCAAGATATGGAGGGCGACTGTCTTCTGTCGTGGATGTCAACACAAAAGCCGGTGACTTCAACGAATACCATGGTTCATTCTCGATTGGGCTTATCGATGGACGATTCAACATCGGTGGCCCTATAGTAAAAGGCAAGACATCGTTCAACCTTTCGCTACGCCGCTCCTGGCTTGACGTGGTCACCATTCCGACGTTTGCAATAATAAATGCGGTCAACAGGAAATATGGCGAGAAGACGTGGTTCGGCTATTCCCTCTGGGATGTCAACGGCAGCATTACCCACAAATTCTCGGAAGACAACGTACTCCGTCTCAACCTGTACAATGGTCAGGACAGGATGAAATTGTCTAATAAGTCTCTCCCTACAGATGACGACCCGTCAACCGACATCTCATCCGTGAAAGTCAATTGGGGCAATTCGCTTGCTTCCCTTGACTGGAACTGGAGGTTCGATGACAAGATGAGCATGCGCTCGATGCTGTATTACACCCGCTACAATGGGAAGATGGCATACGGATATGAGGACAGATCCAATGACACCAAAGTGTTCTCCGGTGACAAAGAGGAAAGCGGGAACATCTCTCGCGTTCAGGATATCGGCTTGAAAACCGACTTCTGGTGGATGCCCGCAGAGAAGCATCTGGTCCGTTTCGGCGCTTCCGTTCAGCCACACTTCTACAGGGCGGAAAGGTATGCTGAATATTCAAGGTATGTTGACGGAAATGAGATCCCTGACAGTACGGCTTCCAATGGGGCAAAATACTATGGGACTGAATTCTCTTCCTATATCGAGGATGAGATGAAGCTCACCGGCTGGATGAGTCTCAATGCAGGTCTTCGTTATTCGGCGTATCAGACAGGGAGGAAGGTGTACCATAGTCTCGAGCCTCGCGCAGCATTGACGTTCAGCGTCCATCCATCTGTCGATATACGTGCGTCGTACTCGGAGATGTCTCAGTTCAACCATCAGGTGTCATCTGCCTATATGGATCTTCCGACCAATCTCTGGATGCCGTCCACGGAGTCGGTAAGGCCGATGCGCTCCCGTCAGGTCGCAGCCGGAGTATATGCCCGCTTGCCTGAGAATATGAGCCTTTCGGTCGAAGGCTACTGGAAGACTATGTCAGGGCTCATCGAGTATGTAGGCAAGTCCACGCTGTTCCCACCTATCGACAGCTGGGAATCGCAGTTTACCTCGGGTAAAGGCAGGACTTGGGGCGTGGAAATGCAGTATCAATGGGTGACAGCTGTGGATAATCTTGATTTTTCATATACCTTGAGCTGGTCGCAACGGAACTTCGAAAAGATATGGAACGGATGGTATGCGGACCGTTTTGACAACAGGCACAAGATCAATGTCAGCTACACCCGCAAGTTTACCAAGAGGTTCGACGCATACATAGCCTGGTGCTGGCATTCGGGCAACCGTATGACCGTTGCCGACTATATGGTTGACACGAGACATGTTTTCACAATGGGTGATAAACCTGTGAAAGTCGAGATGGAAGGATTTGCTGTAAGTGAAATCCCATTCTATACACGCCCGAACAATGTCAAGATTCCGGATTATCACCGTATGGACCTTGGCTGCAACTGGCATAGGGTGACCAAACGCGGCAACGAGAGTATCTGGAACCTGAGCATCTACAATGTTTACTGCCGTATGAATCCGTTCTACGCCGTTGTCGGGAGGAACGGAATGTACAGCTCGGAAATCAAGGCAAGAGCGTACGGCCTTGTCCCTATCATCCCGTCATTCAGTTATACTCTTAAATTCTAGGAAGTTATGAAATATATCATAAAAATATTGCTGGCTGCGGCAGCGTCCGCATCGCTGCTATCCTGTGAGAGGGAGTTCAAACTCAAAGGTCTGGATACGCAGCCTCGTGTCTTCATCGAATTTCTCCCATGCGGGGATGACTCCTCCATGGTCAAGCTCCTGCGTGCATATCCGTCGCAGATGATGATTGAAGATCAGAGTCTGAACAGTTTTGTTGAGGATGTCTCTGCCGCTGTCAGCATCGAGGTTGACGGAGTGCCTGTCACAGCGAAGAATGACAGCATATCTCTTGCTTATGTACACAGGAAGTTCAATCCGGGAGAGACTGTCACCGTCAGGGTTGACCTGGGAGATGGATGCATAGCTGAGTCGGAGACGGTGATACCTCCGGCAATCAGGGATTTCAGGTTTTCGAGAATCAATGAGGATGTTGTCCTGGACTATTGCGCCGATCAGTATCCTGAATATATGGCGATTGTTCCGGATTACATTGTTACGCTGGAATCAACGAATGAAGCCGGTGAGACTACCACGACAGTGAGGCACGGTGGGTATGTCCTGCATTTCGATACGGAACGCAAGAGCGATATCGCCAACGATATGGTCAGCCGGCTACGCAGTCTGAGATTCGGTCAAAGCTGTATTTACTACTGGAAAAACTCCGATTCGGAAAAGTTGGAGAACGGTTGGCGCAGAATGCGTTTCCATATATTTTCGCCTTATTATTATGTCAATGTCTATG
>SFJB01000090.1 GCA_004555145.1 Bacteroidales bacterium
TACCGGTACAGGCTGGAGTCTGCAAACACTTTTTCAGACTGGATAACGCTGCTGGGAAAGAGCGACATTTCGGCAGACACGGTGAACTCAGGGGCCATTGCCAATGTGGTAGCTTCTGCCCAATCTACCTATGTGGTGCAGCTTGGCGTTGCAGATGATGTTGGAGAGGCTGCTGCGATCCAGTTCATCATTCCCACGGACTTTGTGACCATAGACTGCCCGGACGCCTACGTAGGCCGGAGAATGGGCCTTTTCCGCTATGTGGATGGCACAGAGGAGGACGGACTGTACATGGGCCTTCCGATCTTCGGCGGATCTATCGACTCGCTGAAGCTGGGAACCAGGCTGACGGCAACGGAGGAGTCCCCCATCAATCTGGACGACATCCTGACACCGGGATGCTATTACTCGCCCAACGCGACCAACAGCCAGTATATCACCAACACGCCTTACACAAGCGGAGGATTTAAGCTTGAGGTACGGGAAATTTTCAGCAAAGACACCATACGGCAGCAGATAGACTATGGCAGCACAATTTTGCTGAGGCACTGGAATGGCGAAGCATGGAGCGCATGGCTTCGCGTTTTGACAGAAACGATGAATTAAACCCAGAAGGAGGATCATTATGGCGACTTACAGCTACAAAGAATATCAGGAGGGCGACGCCGTGAAGCAGGCGCAGGCGGCGCTTCAGCAGCAGCTTGCGAACAAGCCGGGGGAATACCAGTCCCAGTGGCAGAGCAGCCTGGACGAGGCGATGAAAAAGATCCTCAACAGGGAGAAGTTCTCCTACGACCTGAACGGGGACGCCCTGTACCAGCAGTATAAGGACAGATACATCCAGCAGGGCCAGATGGCAATGCAGGACACCATGGGCCAGGCGGCGGCGCTTACCGGGGGCTACGGCAACTCCTACGCCCAGGGCGTGGGCCAGCAGACCTACCAGGGCTACCTCCAGGGGCTGAACGACAAGGTGCCGGAGCTATATCGGCTGGCCCTTGACAAATACAACCAGGAGACATCTGACCTGTATAACCAGTATTCCCTGCTTGGCCAGAGAGAGAATCAGGACTACGGCAGGTACAGAGACACAGTTTCCGACTGGAACACCGAGAGAGACTACCTTACCAACCGCTACGACAGCGAGCGTTCCTACGACTACGGCAAATACGCGGACGAGAGGGACTTCGGATACCGGCAGTACCAGGACGAGGTTGCCAGGGGCCAGTGGGAGAAGGAGTTTGAAGAGGCCCGCAGGCAGTTCAACGCGGCAAACGGCATTGTCACAGAGGGTGGTTCGGGTGGGTCTTCCGGCGGTTCCGGCAGCGGATCGGGCAACGGCTCCGGAAGTGGTTCCCGCGGCTCCAACTATAACAACGAAGGGCTGACAAGAGAGCAGGTGAAGGCATTGCAGCAGGCTATGGGCATGAGGAACGCAGACGGCTACTCCGGCACCAACACCCAGGCTGCCTTTGGTTCACTTGGATATGGAAGCGCGACAGAGGCTTATAACGCACTGGTGGTCAATGGAGGAAAGAAGAAGGCTTCTTACAATTTCGGAGAGCTTATGGACGCGGCAGCCAGTGGAATGTCTAAAGCGCAGATTGAGGCACAACTGAAAAAAAGAGGCGTGGACACAAGCGACCCGCTGGTTCAGGCGGATATTAAAAAGGCACTGAGCAAATAAGGAGGGATATCATGGCAATAAGTGGCGACAACAAACGCAAATCTTTGCTTCAGGAATTTGTGGACGAGAACGGCACAAGCGGACTGAACCAGAATTATGTGAAAAAAGCGCTGAAAAACGGCGGTGGTTTTGGCGCTACAGCCGGCGGCACATACATCGACGACGAGGGATACCAGTACATCAAGCCCTTCCGGAAAAGCGGAGAAAGAGGCCCCAATGTATATGTCGGCAGGCAGTATGGCCGAAACGAAACTACCACAATCACCGGGCCTGACGGAGTAAACGAGTGGTTTGAGAACGCCCGCTTTACGCTCAGTTCCCTTTCAGATTATAACGACAAAAACAAGGACACTTATGACCGGGACTACGGCTCTTCCTTCAGCTCAAGAATCAGTGAGCTCATGGCGTCCGCAAAGGATGTGGAGGACTACCTTGTGGAGCACCAGGGGGAGATAACAAATTTCGACGATCTTTACAGCTCCCTGGCTGGTTACCAGAACGCACTGATGCAGTATGATGTAGGGAACTATTCCAGAAAGCAGTATTATTCCCAATGGGAGAATGAGGACTCATATAACAGCTACCTCTCCCAGCTGGAAGAACTGGAAAGACTCCGCAATTTTGATACCGCTTCGGCGCAGAAGGAACTGGATGACCTGAACGCGGTGCTTGAGCAGGCAAAGCAGTACCAGGCGCAGATGGACAGATACGTCTCCGGCGCAGGCCAAGACGAGGCATTGTATATCAGCGCGCTTACGAAGCGTAACTCTCTGCTGAAAAAATACGGCTACAGCGACATTGACGAGCTGGAAAAGACCATATCACAGAAAAACGTGGATTTCCACCGGGCAACACGATTTCAGAGCGGAGAGCAACTGACCAACGACGCGATCAACGCCCAGGACTTTGAGGAATATGCCAGGATGGGCGCAGAGCTGAGTAACCCTGACCACAACAGCTTCGCCATAGGCTCATGGCACCCTTTTGACGGCAAAGTTCAGAACAAGGTCACCTACTCAAGGGATAACTATTATAACATCATTCAGGCGGCCAAATCCGGCGCACATACAGACGGAGACATCATCTACCACTACATGACGGATGATGAGGTGAAGATCCACAACTACTACCTTGCCAAGTACGGCGAGGAGAAGGCGGACGAATACCTGGACAGTATTGAGGAGCAGCTCAACGCCAGACTGGCATCGGGAATGTTTGAGGATCTGGAAGGGAAGACTGCCCAGGAGCTTGTATTCGGCATCTCCGCAGGAATTGACCAGTTCGGTTCCGGCATGAAGTCACTGTTCTCCGGCGAGGATTACATCCCAGTATCCGCCATGCAGATCGCCTCCCAGATGGTGAGAGAGGATCTTGCGGACAACGGGATGAAGCTGCCGGAGGCCGTCGGAGGCGCGTCTCTTGGCCAAGTGGCCTATGACGCGGTTACCACGGGAGCGAATATGCTGCCCTCCATATTGACCTCATCTCTTGTCGGTATGCTCAACCCGGCTGCCGGCGCTTTTACCGGCGCTGCACTGCTGGGCGCTTCCGCTTCGGGAAACGCCTATCAGGAGATGCTGAACCTGGGATATGACAAGGGGCAGGCCAGGGCATACTCCGCGCTTGTGGGCGCGTCTGAGGCCGGGCTACAGTATCTGCTGGGCGGCATCGGAAAGCTGGGCGGCAAGGTGAGCGGAAAAGTGCTTTCCAAGTTGGTGAGCAACGTGGACAATGCATTCGCCCGCACGGCCATAAAGATTGGCGGCAACATGCTTTCCGAGGGCGCAGAGGAATACCTTCAGGAGATCCTGACACCCTGGTTTGAAAATCTCACGCTGTATACCGAGAATGAGATCGAACTGATTACGCCCGAATCGCTGTATTCCGGCCTGCTGGGCGCGCTGACGGCGGGATTCATGGATGGAGGCTCTACCGTAAAAGGAGAGATTAACACATACAATACCGGCAAGACGCTCCAGAAGGCTGACATTTCAGCGGAGAGACTTGCCAGGCTGGGTAAGACCTTCTCCGCAGACTCTGTGGCCTATCAGCTGGCAGGCCGCGTGAATGAGAACACCGGCGCATACACCATGGGCAGGCTGTTCAACGAGATCGGCGCTACGCTGACGGAGCAGAACCAGGCGGAGATCACCAAGTCTCTTGAGCGAAAGGGCGTGGCCCATGACGATGCGGTAACCATATCCGAGACGCTGGCCGCAGTGGTTGAGGGCAGGACACTCAGTGAAAGACAGGCCGCCGTGCTGAACGCCAACGACGTGGTGAGCAAGACGGTGATGGATGTGATCATCAACCCCAACTCCACCGTGAACCAGAGGACGCAGAATTATAACGATGCCCTGATGTCCCTTGCCAGAGAGAAGGCGGGAAAGAAAGCCACCGCAGATACCACGGCTTCTGCCGAGGATGTTACAGGGGAGCCGGCAACGCCTGCCGAGGGTAAAGTTACGTCCCCTGTTGATGATGTGTCTGAGCGCGTTCTGGAGGCTTCTGCAGACGGCAAGACAGTGCGCAAGAGCAACGGGGAGGAAGTGAAAATTGCGCGGATCGCCTCCACCAAGGACGGCAAGATGACGCTGAAGCTGGACACCGGCGAGACTGTGAACGCCGAGGACGTGAGCTACGCTTCCGAAGGTGAGGCACTGGTGTATGAGACGGTGGCCAGGCTCAACACCAACGTGGAGGCTGCCAATGCGCTGGTGGATGCCTACGACCCCTCCATGTCCGCTGAGGTGTACGCCAGGGGCATTGAGGAGGCATACCGATACGGCATGTATAACTTCTCTGTCAAGGAGATGGCAGACAAAAGCTCCTTTGCCTCTGAGCTCACTCAGGTACAGAGAAACACCGCCTACAAGCTGGGACAGATCTTCGGCGGCAGAGAGGTGGCAAAGCAGCAGGCGATCATCAAAAAGGCCAGAGCCGGCGCCAAGGCGGCAAAGGCAGAGGGCAAGGTACACTTTGACGGAGACCGCAGCACCCTGAACGAAAGACAGAGCACATCCCTGACTGCACTGGAAAAGATCGCGGATGCACTGGGCGTGCAGATCTACGTTTTCGAGTCTGAGGAAGTGAACGGCAAGCGCAAGGGGGCAAACGGATGGTTTGACCCGAAGGACAGCAGCATCCACATTGACCTTTACGCCGGACAGAGCGGCGAGTCTACCATGCTGTTTACTGCCGCCCATGAGCTGACGCACTTTATCCGCCAGTGGTCCCCGGCCAAGTTCAAGGTGCTGGCAAACTTCCTGATGGAGCAGTACGGCAAGAAGGGCGTGTCCGTAGATATCCTGGTGCGCCAGCAGATGGAGAAGGCCAGGAACAACGGTAGAACGATCTCCTATGCTACGGCCTATGAGGAGGTTGTCGCGGACTCCATGGAAACCATGCTCGCTGACGGCAAGGTGGCGGAGAATCTGGCGTTGCTGAAGGAAAAGGACCAGACCCTGTGGGGCAAGATCAAGGAGTTTTTCGCTGAGCTTACAGCGAAGGTCCAGGCTGTTTACAAGGGGATGAACCCGGACTCCGCAGAGGGCAGATATGTGGCGGAGATGAAGTACGCCATGGAGCAGCTTCAGGCGCTGTTCACCGAGGGCCTTGTGGAGGCAAGCGAGAACTACCAGGGCAGCTTTACGCCGGGAAAGGAAGGCACGGTATTCACCGCAGAAGGAGAACCTGTTGCCCAAAGCACGGCGGACGGATCGGTGATGCTCTCCATGCGTACCTATGAGGAGAGCGGCAGAGACGAGTTTCGAAAGTACCTGGAGAAGTGCGTATCCAGCAACAGGCTCACGAAAACGGAAATGCAGGAGATGCTTGACGGCATTGAGGAAATCTACCAGGTGTGCAAAAAGTTCAAGGACAAGTATGCTCCGTTCGGAACATGGTCAGACGCCGCTGTTGTTCGGGACACCTATGGCAGACCGGTATTCAGCGTGGTCACGCCGAACGGCGAGTACAAGATGAACCTGGACTTCTCCCTTGTATGCAAGAAGAGAAGAACCCTGGACGCGGTTTTCAACGAGATGGCCAGAAGGGGGATCATCGACAACTTTGAGCTGGGGCAGAAGAGCGTGGTTAAGATCAACGAGATCATCCGCAAACACGGCTTTGAGACTGCCTGCGCCCTGTGCTTTGTGGACGCGAAGAGATTCCGCCAGGCATCGATGGCAGACCAGTTTGTTGGGCTGTATAACGAGCTGGTGGAAAGCCTTGTGCCTGAGAGCAAGAGAGGAAGCATAGACCGCTTCAACTTCGGTGGGAATGAAAAGGCGGCAAAGGTGGAAGGCGGAATTGACACCTGGGCAGATTCCGCGCTTGACTTTTCCCACATCGACCATGTCCTTGCGACCTATGCCAAGGGCACCGTGGAATACAAATCCGCAAGGTATATCAAGAGCAGCGCGGAGGCGAGAAAACTTCTTGCGAGAGGCGACTTCATGTCTTCCGCCGGATTTGACGCGGTGAAATCCCAGAACAAGACCATACTGTCCCTGTACAATTCAAAGAAGGGCACCGGCGGGCCGAAGGCTGCCTTCGGAGACGTGCAGTACATGAATGAGATCATCAAGAAGGCGAGATCCTGGACGCCTGCCAAGGCATATGCTGTGGGCGGCGTGAGAATCCAGTCTTTCTCCGACTATGTACCCAGAATGGTGTTCGACTATGTGCAGATGATCTATGACCTTGCGGCAACAAAGCTCCCTGCACATGCCTATACCAAGGAGGCGCTGTTTGCCAAGCAGTTCGGTCTTACCGGCGTAAAGATCAACATGTCTCTGATCCCGGCCATTGCGGAGGGCGGAATCGCGCCGGGACTGGACGCCAAGGGAAACTATGTGTGGGCCGGAGAATCCTTCGATTTTGATACCGCAAAGGAAATTCAGAACGCGGAAGGATATTCGGAAAACTGCGGGACGATCTGCGTGGGCGTATCTGACCTTCATATCAGGGCTCACATGAATAAGATCGCTGCGTTCACGGATTACACCACGCTCAAAACCAACCCCGGCGGTTGTCAGAACACTATTGACAAGGACGGCAAT
Organism: Bacteroidales bacterium; assembly: GCA_004555145.1. Next base: position 6,751 of record SFJB01000090.1, read on the forward strand.
AAGGTTGAGAAAGACTTCAATTTCAATGCGGCAGTGCAGAAACATGGAGACCCCAGAGCTGCAGCAGATGAGTATCTGAAGTGGTGCGCAGCCAATCAGTACACAGCAAAGTTTGCAGAGTTTGCCAATGAGGACAACTACTACAAGCTGCTGGAAGACTTCACCCTCTATGATAAGGCAGGTACATTTGTGCCTCAGCGTGCAGTTAAGGCTGTGTTCCCCACCGCAGACTCAGCCTTCGGCTCCATGAAGGAGCTGATTGAAGCCGGCCTTCAGGAAGACGCGGTCATCGAAGGCAAGAGGGACAAGACCCTGTCCGCCATTGTGGACGAGATCGAGCAGACCCTGCCGAAAACAGAGGCGGAGATCCCCGAGACCGAGGTGAAGCAGGCTGACCGGGATATTGAGGCAGAGGTGAAACTCTCTGACAGGGACTACTCCTACAACGCCCTGGTCAGCAA
>SFJB01000006.1 GCA_004555145.1 Bacteroidales bacterium
GCTCGCCCAGGCATACAGCCCTATGACCGTGCGTTTCTTCATACTCCAGGCCCACTACCGCGGCACTCTGGACTTCTCCAACGAAGCCCTTCAGGCCGCAGAGAAAGGCCTCAAGCGCGTGCTTCAGGCGGCAAGGGACCTCTACGCCATGGCAGGAAAGCAGCTCCCGCGCTACAAATACGGCGAAGAGGGTTTCGGCGTGGCTCCTGACAGCTGCGCTGCCGATTCAGCTGAGGTTAAGGCCGTGTTCGAAGGCATATATGATGCCCTCTGCGACGATCTCAACACTCCTATGGCCCTCGCTCAGATCTCGGAGTCTGTCCGTATTGTCAACTCTGCCAAGGCCGGTCAGCTGAAGCTCAGCCCTGCCGATCTGGATACCCTCGTTCAGATATATGATGATATTGTATTCGGGGTGCTCGGACTTGTGGACGAAGAGGCTTCTGAAGGCACTTCGGGCAAGGTAATCTCCGGTCTTATGGATATGGTGCTTGAGCAGCGCGCAGCTGCGAAAGCTGCCAAGGACTGGACCACCTCAGATCATATCCGGGATGCACTGAAAGCCCTCGGCATCCAGGTTAAGGATACCAAGGGCGGTGTCGAATGGACTTTGGAGTAAGTCCCTTATTTCACGCTGATTTCAATCTTCTGCAGGTCCTTGCTTGCGGAAGATGAGCCGTACAGTATTTCGTAGCGGCCGCTCTTGACCACGAGATCGTCAGCTGTCCCGTCATAGAAGGAGAATGCGTCAGGACCCAGGGTGATTTTTACCTCTGTCTTGCCGCCTGCTGCTATGTTGACCCTCTTGAAGCCCTTCAGAGACTTTATAGGGGCCTGGGAGTCTCCTGTTCTGCGCACATATACCTGCACCACCTCATCAGCGGCAATCGAAGATTTGTTGCTTACCGGAATCCTGAGCTCCAGGGACTCTCCCTTGCCAATGGTTTTGGCGGATACGCTTGCCTTGCCATAGCGGAAGTCGGCATAGCTCAAACCATAACCGAAAGGATACAGAGGCTCGCCCTTGAAATATCTGTATGTCCTGCCGTCCATATCGTAGTTCTGGAAGTCAGGCAGCTGGGAAGTGGATTTGTAGAAGGTAATCGGAAGCTTGCCCGAAGGGGAAACCTTGCCGCTGATGACATCTGCCACTGCAGTGCCTCCTGCCTGACCGCCGTACCACCCGCAGATGAGGGCATCATAGTCGCCTTCATTCGCCTCAAGCGCAACGGCACTGCCGGAGCAGAGTACGAACACTACAGGCTTGCCCGTGGAGTGAAGGGCCTTGAGCACGCGTCCCTGAATCTCAGGAAGTTCGATGCGCTCCCTGTCTCCGCCCCTGAATCCGTCCACCTGCACCCTCATCTCCTCGCCTTCCACAAATGGAGAAAGTCCGCCTACAAACACTATGACATCCGCATCGGAACAACGTCCTGCCAGCGCTGCCAGTGCCTCGGGGCTGTAGTTCTCGGACGGGATAGGTTTTCCTGCATCAAGCTTCTTCTTGCGCAGAGCCGCCGCCTCTTCCTCGGAAAGTCCCATATACTCCTCAGTGTTCCATCCCAATATCTCGCGCGGATCCACGAATACGAAACCCTCCACAAGGTCGCAGCCCCGCTCGTAGCTCACTTCTGCCTGCGGATAAGCCTCGCGTATGCCTTCGAGCACGGTGGTGACGGATGAAGGGGTGCCGTTGTAGTTGCCCAGCATCATCTTTTCGTCGTCAGCGTTAGGTCCGACCACCGCTATCTTGCGGATTGAGGACGGCTTGAGGGGCAGGAGCTTGTCCTTGTTCTTCAGGAGCACCACTGACTCCCTTGCCACCTTAAGCGCCTGATTCCTGTGCTCCTGGCAGTCCACGTTGCTGTACGGAATGCCGCTCCAAGGAATGCGGGATGCGGGATCGAAGATACCCAGCTCAAAGAAGCCGTTGAGGATGCGGCGTATGGAGACGTCCAGGTCAGCTTCCGTGACAAGACCTTCCTGGTACGCGTCAATGAGGGCGACGTATGAGCTGCCGCATTCGATGTCGGTGCCTTTCTTTACTGCATCGGCCGAAGCGCTTGCAGGACTGGAATGTGTGCCGTGGTGGCTCTCAATATAGAAGTCGTTGATGGCACCGCAGTCGGATACCACTATTCCGTCGTAGGCCCAGCGCCCCCTGAGAATATCGTTTAGCAGGAAGTTGCTGGCGCAGCACGGATCGCCGGCATAGCTGTTGTATGCACCCATGAACTCGCGCACACCCGCATCTACGGCAAGGGTCTTGAACGCCGGGAGATAGGTCTCCCAAAGGTCGCGTGCGGATACGGTCACGTCGAAACTGTGCCTGTTCCACTCAGGTCCGCTGTGCACTGCAAAGTGCTTCGCGCACGCGTGGGTCTTATAGTAGTTCGGGTCATCGCCCTGGAGTCCGCGTACGGTTGCCGCTCCCATCACAGAAGTGAGGTAAGGGTCCTCGCCATAAGTCTCCTGGCCGCGTCCCCAGCGCGGGTCGCGGAAAATGTTGATGTTCGGGGTCCAGAAAGTGAGTCCGTGGTATCTGCTGCGTTCACCTTTGCGCGCCGAGTCGTAGTACTTCGCCCTAGCCTCGTCGGAAATGTATGTGAAGGTCTGGAGCTGGGTTTCCGGATCGAAGGTGGCTGCCAGACCTATGGCCTGGGGATATACTGTAGCGAGTCCGGCACGGGCGACTCCGTGAAGGGCCTCGTTCCACCAGTCATAGTCGGGAATTCCAAGGCGTTCCACACCCTTGGAACTGTTCATCATAAGCCCCAGCTTCTCGTGGAGGGTGAGTCTTGAGAGCAGGTCCTCCACCCTCTGCTCGCGCGGAAGGTCGGGGTTGAGGTAAGGAATCATCTCCTGGGCACCGGAGGTCGATGCTCCTGCCAGCAGAAGAGCTGCGGCAATCGATGCTTTAATGACGTTGAATTGCATAATAGTAATGGCCTAGTGTTGTTTTCACAAATATAGTCAAAACTATGGCAGAATAGTTGTATTAATCAAAAAAGTCCTTATATTTGCAGTGTATTAGTAAAGTAATATACCAAGATGTTAATTGAAGTTAAAGAGCTCAACAAGACTTACAACAACGGACAGCCTCTCCACGTGCTCAAGGGAGTCAATCTGGGGATTGCAAAAGGGGAGTTCGTGTCCATTATGGGCGCTTCGGGATCGGGCAAGTCCACATTGCTGAACATACTGGGCATTCTGGACAATTATGATTCGGGAGAGTACTATATCGACGGGAAGCTGATCAAAGGGCTCAGCGAGAAGCAGGCGGCCGAGTACAGAAACCGTATGATAGGATTTATCTTCCAGTCATTCAATCTGATAAGTTTCAAGACTGCAGTGGAGAACGTGGAACTGCCGCTTTTCTATCAAGGTGTCAGCCGGAGCAGACGCCACAAGATGGCGATGGAATACCTCGACAGGCTCGGGCTTGCGGACTGGGCTTCGCATTATCCCAACGAGATGTCCGGAGGTCAGAAGCAGAGGGTGGCAATTGCCCGCGCCCTGATTACCGATCCGAAAATCATACTTGCCGATGAGCCTACCGGGGCACTGGACTCGAAGACCAGTGAGGAGGTGATGCAGCTGCTCACCCGCATAAACCGTGAGGATGGCGCCACGGTGATTGTGGTGACCCACGAGAGCGGAGTAGCAAACTGCACCGACCGTATCATACATATCAAGGACGGAATCATAGGAAGAATCGTGGATAACCGCGAGCACAGGTCTTCCGTGTTCGGCAGCTCTACCATAATGAAATAAAGCCAGTCGCGATGAGGGATATCATTTACGAAATATGGGAAAGCATCAGGCGCAACAAGCTCAGGACTGCGCTCACGGGCTTTGCGGTCGCCTGGGGCATCTTTATGATCATAGTGCTGCTGGGTGCCGGAAACGGGGTGATGAATGCTATGATGGAGGCAAACTCAGGCATAGACATCAATACCATGTCCCTTTACGGAGGCGTGACCACCAGCGCCTACGGAGGCTTCCGGGAAGGCCGGCAGATAGAGCTGGATATCAAAGACCTGGATGTGCTCCGCTCAGATGCTTTCAGGGATGTGATAGACGAAATCTGCCCGGAAATCAATCTCTCTTCCAGTCTGGTGTACAGGGGAGAGGACGTGAATTGCGAGCTCTGCGCCTGCACGGGGATACTCCGGCAGATGAACTGCCTGGAACTGTTGGAGGGGCGGTTCATAAACGAGAACGACCTTCAGCAGAGGAGGAAGGTGGTGGTGATAGAGCAGAAGAGCGCCGAACTGCTCTGCGGCTCGGCGGAAAAGGCGAAGTCCATACTGGGAAAGCATCTGAAGCTGGGAGACGTGAGTTTCAGGGTGATAGGAATAATCAAGTCCGACGCAAGCTCAAACTGGAATATGGCTTACGTTCCCTTTGACACGGCGGTCAGCGTGTTCTCCCGTGGCACCAAACTCGATTGCATAGAATTCCGTTTCCACGGGCTTGCGACCGAAGAGGAAAACGAAGCCTTCGAAGCGAGGCTGCGCTCCGCCATCAATCTCAGGCACAGTGCGGCTCCGGACGATGCCAGCGCCACCTGGATAGAGAACCGTTTTGTCCAGAGTATGCAGATGGACGAGGGTATGGGCATCATACGCAAAGGATTGTGGATTATCGGTATGCTGACGCTGGTCAGCGGAATAGTAGGAGTGGGCAACATTATGCTCATCACCGCCCGCGAGCGTAAACTGGAGTTCGGGATACGCAAGGCCATAGGTGCGCGGCCCTGGGACATACTCAAGCTCATGCTCAGCGAAAGTGTGGTCATTACCGCCATTTTCGGCTACGTCGGGATGCTGCTCGGCTTTGTGGCCTGCGACGTCTTGGATAAGACCGTGGCCAGTCGCACCACGACGGTGCTTGGTCAGGAGATTACGATGATGACCGACCCCGGTGTGGGACTTGACGTGGCACTTCAGGCAACGCTGCTGCTTGTGGTAGCCGGAGCCCTGGCCGGACTCATCCCCGCCTGGAAGGCAGCAAAAGTCAAACCTGTAGAAGCATTGAAAGCGGAATGAGATTGGATAGAGATACATTCAGGGAGATAGCGGATTCCTTGACCCGCAACCGTACCCGCAGTCTGCTGACCGGCTTCGGCATTTTCTGGGGCATTTTTATGCTCATCTTCCTGCTCGGAGGAGGCAACGGCATCAAGGAGATGCTTGCCCGGAACTTCGAAGGTTTCGCAAGCAATACCACGGTCCTGTATGCCGACGTCACGGGTATGCCGTACAAAGGCTTGAGGAAGGGGCGCAGCTGGGCACTTGAGGTGAAGGATGCCGAAAGGTTGAAGATGATGGTTCCTGAACTTGACGTCGTGACCACGGTTGTCAGTCAGTACGGCCTTACTGCCGTCAGGGAAGACAAGTCCAAGAGCGTGACTGTCAAGGGAGTAAAGGCTGACTACGCAAAGGTGGAGGCGACCGAGATGAAGTACGGACGCTATCTCAACGATGCGGACATAGTGCAGGAAAGGAAGGTCTGCGTGATAGGCAAGAACGTTTACAACAGCCTCTTTCCGCAGGGAGGTGACCCTTGCGGCCAGAGAATCAAGGTAGGGGGAGTGGATTATATGGTCGTGGGCGTGGATACACGCAACAGCAGCATCTCTCTCAACGGCAGTTCGCAGAACAGCGTAGTCATCCCGTTCCCGCTTCTTGCAAAGCTCTACAACAGGGGAAACACTACGGATATGATATGTCTCACCGCAAAGGAGGGAGTGATCATGTCCGAACTTGAAGGCAAGATACGCGGCATAGTGGCGCGACGCCACCGCTTCAATCCTGCCGACAAAGATGCCTTGGGCATATTGTTCACCGAGGAGTTCTTTGCCGTCATCGACAACATATTCAAGGGAGTGAATTTCATGATTCTGCTTATAGGCTTGGGAACCATACTTGCCGGAGCCATAGGTGTAAGCAACATTATGATAGTAACGGTGCGCGAGCGTACCACCGAGATAGGCATCAGAAGGGCAATCGGTGCCACTCCACGCGACATCCTCTCGCAGATTATGGCGGAAAGCATTGCCCTGACCGCCGTGTCCGGGACCTTCGGAATAGTGTTCACGGTCTTCATACTCGGCATTATGGAAGCGGCCAATGACGGCATAGCCTTCCAGATATCCTTCTGGACAGCCGTTTCAGCCCTGGCACTTCTGTGCGTGTTGGGCATACTGGCAGGTCTTGCGCCGGCATCCCGCGCAATGAACATCAAACCTGTGGATGCAATGAGGGACGAATAATAACAAACATCAATATGAAGAAGTTTTTCAAATATCTGGCATTCGCGCTCATAGCGCTGATTTTCATCGGGACCTTTGTCTATCTTTTCGCCAAGTCCCGTCCAAAGGAAATAATCTACAAGGAAATCCCTGTGGAAATCAAGGATATACGCAAGACCAGCGTAGTCACCGGCAGAATCGAGCCGCGCAACGAAGTCAACATCAAGCCTCAGATCAACGGCATCATTTCCGAACTTTACAAGGAAGCCGGACAGATGGTTAGGGAAGGCGAGGTCATCGCCAGGCTCAAGGTGATCCCGGATATGGGCTCGCTGAGCTCGGCCGAGTCCAGGCTAAGGCTCGCGGAACTCAACCTCAAGCAGGCGGAGACGGATTACAGAAGGGAAAAGCAGCTCTACGACAAGGATCTCGTAAGCGCGGACGAATATGACAAGGTGGTGCAGAGTCTCAAGCAGGCGGAGGAAGAGCACGCGGCGGCAAAGGAAGCGCTGGAAGTCATCAGGGACGGCGTATCCTCCACAAATGCGACAGGAAGCACGACGCTCGTGCGTTCCACCATTACCGGCCTCATCCTGGACATACCTGTCAAGGTGGGTAATTCGGTAATCCAGGCAAATACGATGAACGACGGCACCACGGTCGCTACCGTGGCAGATATGTCGGACCTCATCTTCAACGGCAGCATAGACGAAACGGAGGTCGGTGCCCTGCACGAGGGAATGCCTATGTCCATCACCCTCGGCGCCTTGCCGGACTACCGCAGCGAAGCCTTCCTGGAGTACATTTCTCCGAAGGCGGTGGAGAAGAACGGGTCCAACCAGTTCGAAATCAAGGCTGCGCTCAGCAGAAGCTCGGATGTCACCATACGTTCAGGCTACAGTGCGAATGCCGAGATCGTGCTCCAGGAAGCGAAGGGCGTGCTCTCCCTGCAGGAAAGTGCCCTGGAATTCAGAGGCGACAGCACCTTCGTTTACCTTAAGACGGGAGAGAAGCAGTACGAGTCCAGACCGGTAGTAACCGGAATCAGTGACGGCATAGACATAGAGATTAAGTCCGGACTCAAGGAAGGAGATGTGGTTAGGGGTCCTCAACAGATTGACTGATAAAGTGGTATGGCAATGAAAAGGATAATATTACTTGCTCTCTGTCTAGTCGCCGGCGGCAATGTGCGCGCAGAGAAGCGCGAATGGAATCTCGAACAGTGCATCAACTACGCCCTGGAGAACAATATCTCAGTGCGCTCCAGTGCTTTGCAGTTGGAGCAGAAGGAGTTGGACTATGATACTGCCAAGGGCAGGGTACTCCCTGCCGTGAGCGCCTCCGCCTCCGAAAACTTCTCCTTCGGACGAGGTTTGACTGCCGACAATACCTACACCAACTCGAATACCAGTTCCACCTCCTTTGGTCTGGGAGCCGAAGTCCCTGTGTTCCAGGGCCTGCAACTCAGCAACGGGATAAAGATGAGCCGTCTTGACCTGGAAGCCGCCACCGCCGATCTGGATAAGGTCAAGGATGACATAAGGGTTGCAGTGGCCCAGGCATACGTGCAGATACTCTACGACCTCCAGTTGCGCCGGGTGGCTCAGGCCCAGGCGGAGCACGACGCCCAACTGCTGGAGCAGATTGTCGCCCGTAAGGATGCGGGAAAGGCCAGCTCTGCGGATGTTTCCGCCCAGAAGGCGACCCTTGCAAACAGCAGGCTCAGCCTCACCCAGGCGGAGAGCAATCTCCGTCTCTCCACCCTCGCTCTGACTCAGCTTCTGGAATTGCCTTCGCCGGATGATTTCAGCGTCGTGGAACCGTCGGAGGAGGCTCTCGTGCCGGGTATGCTCTGCGACCCGGAGGAAATATACCTCCGTGCCCTGGGTATCAGGCCTGTCATCCGCTCCGCTGAACTTCAACTTGAGCGCTCCCGCATAGGCATAGACCAGGCAAAGGGCGCATACCTGCCATCGCTGTCGCTCAACGGAGGAATAGGCACGAATTACTATACCACCAGCAATGTGACTATGCCTTCGTTCGGAGAGCAGCTCAAGCGCAATTTCAGCCAGTACATAGGTCTTTCTCTCAACATCCCGATTTTCTCCCGCTTCAGCACCAGGAACGGAGTGCGCAGCGCCCGTCTCAGTTATGAGAACAGTCAGTTGAGTCTGGAGAACGCCAGAAAGGACCTCTACAAGGAAATCCAGCAGGCTTATTGCAATGCTGTGAATGCCGGGGAGAAGCTGGCCAGCAGCGAAGAATCCGCCCTCAGTTCGCGCGAACACTACGAACTCGTGGAGCAGAAGTATCTTGCCGGCAAGGCTGGCATCTCGGACTACAATGACGCCAAGAACAGCCGTCTTCAGGCGGAATGCGAACTGCTCAAGGCGCGCTACGAGGCTTATTTCCAGGCCCGGCTTCTTGCCTTTTACGGAGGAGAACCACTCTCCTCCGCAGAAAGGCAGTAGCGGGTTGCCGATGTCCGCGACAGCGCTGAGTGCTCCGCACTCCTGCTCCGGACCTGTAACCCGAGCGCGCGGCATCGGAAAGGGTCTGCGGGCTCAGGAATGCGGGTTTTGATCCCGGGAAGGCCTTGGAATGGGGTGCAGAGGGGGTGTTTGGGCTCAGGAACGGCGAAATTGATCCCGGGAGGCCATCAGGAAGGGTCTGCGGGCTCAGGAATGCGGGTTTTGAGCCCGGGAAGGCCTTGGAATGGGGTGCAGGAGGGGTATTTGGGCTCAGGGACGGCGAAATTGATCCCGAGAGGCCACCGGAAAGGGTCTGCGGGCTCAGGAATGCGAGTTTTGATCCCGGGAAGGCCTTGGAACGGGGTGCGGAAGGGGTATTTGGGCTTGGAAATGCTAAATCTGAGCCAGAGAGGCAGTCGGGAGGTGCCTGCGGGCTCAGGAATGCGAGTTTTGAGCCCGGAAAGGCCCTGCGAAGGGGCTGAAGAGGGGTATTTGGGCTTGGAAATGCTAAATCTGAGCCAGAGAGGCCGTCGGGAGGTGCCTGCGGGCTCAGAAATGCGGGTTTTGAGCCCGGGAGGGCCTTGGAAGGGGCTGCACGAGGGGTGATTGGGCTTGGAAAACCCGAAATTGAGCCAGAGAGGCCGTCGGAAAGGGTCTGCGGGCTCAGGAATGCGAGTTTTGATCCCGGGAAGGCCTTGGAACGGGGTGCGGAAGGGGAGTTTGGGCTTGGAAATGCCAAATCTGATCCAGGGTGGCCGTCGGGAGGTGCTTGTGGGCTCAGGAATGCGGGTTTTGATCCCGGGAAGGCCATCGGCTTGCTTGCGTATTGCTGACCGGACAAACCCCAACGCTATTTCCTGAGGCTGTTGAGGAAGAGGGCCTTCTCGGCTTCGGTGAAGGAGCGCCTGGCGGCGTAGGCATCGAGAGCCTCACTATCCAGACGGCGGATTTCAGGATAGGATGCCTCCGGGTGGGCGAAAACCAGACCGCAGATGCTGGCATCAGGAATCATTGCGCAGCTGTCAGTAAGCTCTATTCCCAGAGAATCGGCTCCCGGAAGCAGACGCAGTATGTCTCTTTTGAGGGAATGGTCGGGACAGCTGGCATAGCCTGCGGCAGGCTTGATGATTTTGCAGGAAGGGACATCTTTTCCCTTCATCTGAGCTTTGAGCTCCTCGTCCAGCCACAGCGATGCTGCCTCAGCCAGAGTCAGACGGACCGAGCGTTCCATCATAGGGATATATTCGCTTTTGCAGGCAGGGCAATCGCAGCCCGGACGGTGTGCGCTCCTATCGTGCACACTGATTGCGAACATTCCGGCGCTGGAGTTGAAACCGTATGCGGCCGGGGCAACGAAATCACTCAATGACAGACCTTTACCCTCCTTCTGCCGCAGCATCTGGAGTCTGAAATCAGCGGAAACAATGTCATCCCCTTCGGAGTGGCAGGCATCGAAACGGGCGCAGAGGGTGATGCGGCAGGAATCGTCCTTAACCATCCTTTCTATTGCGTCCACAGCATCGGAGTTGAGCCTGGCCATTTCTTCCTCGCTCTCTCTGGTGCCGGGCTTGATGCCCCAAATGGCATAAAACAGCTGCCAGTCAAAATATGGCAGGAGCTCACTTATGCTGAAGCTCCGCGCTTCGATGCTCTCGAAAAATGCTCCCTTGAGATAGCTCTCTGTAGGGAAAGGCTCTCTCCTGGCACCGGCCTCGCCTTCAGTGCGGGCAGTGTCGCGGGATTCGTATATTTCCCTCAGCTTCCTCTGCTTGTCGTGCTCCTCCGCCTCCGTGCCCTTCCTGTCGGACATCAGGCGGCCTGCGAGCACTGCGCTTGCGGATGCGTCCGGTCCGTAGAACACGTGGTCGTAGAGCGGTGCGAGTTTGACTGCGGTGTGCAGGGCAGAGGTGGTGGCTCCGCCTATGAGCAGGGGTGTGTCCATCCCGCGTGCGCTCATCTCCCGGCATAATTCCTCCATCTGATAAAGGGAAGGAGTGATCAGCCCGCTGACTCCTATGATGTCGGCAGCTGTAAGTTCAGCCTGCTCGAGTATGGTCTCCTTGGGAACCATCACTCCCAGGTCGGTGACCTCGAAACCGTTGCATCCCATCACTATTCCGGTGATGTTCTTGCCTATGTCGTGGACATCTCCCTTGACCGTGGCCATCAGAATTCGGGGCTTTGCATTGGAGTTCTCGGCGCTGTCCTGCTCCATATATGGGCGCAGCACTGCCACCGCATCCCGCATTACCTTGGCTGACTTGACCACCTGTGGGAGGAACATCTTTCCCTCGGCGAAGAGCTCGCCCACCTTCGCCATTCCGTCCATAAGAGGTCCTTCAATGACGTCCACAGCCTTGCCCTTTTCCTTCAGACATTCGAGTATGTCCGCTTCCAAACCGGTGGAAACGCCCCTTACCAGAGCTTTCACAATCCTTTCGCCTACGGGCGCGGAGGAGTCCGGGGATGCCTGGGAAGGAGTTGCGCTGCCGCTTTCTGCCGTTTTCGCTTCCATCATTGCCGAGGCAAGCTCTATGAGGCGTTCGGTGGCGCCGGGGTCTCTGTCCAGAATCACGTCCTCGACGGCGCGCAGCAGCTTCGGCTCGATGTCGTCGTAGATCCTGAGCATGGCAGGGTTGACTATGCCCATATCGAGTCCGGCTGCGGTGGCGTGGTAGAGGAATACGGAGTGCATGGCTTCGCGGACGGCATTGTTGCCCCTGAACGCGAAGGAAAGGTTGGAGATGCCTCCGGAGCAGAGGGCGCCCGGAAGATTGCCCTTGATCCAGCGCACCGCTTCTATGAAATCTATGCCGTAGCGGGCGTGTTCGGCTATGCCCGTGCCCACGGACAGCACGTTGACGTCAAATATTATGTCGCTGCGCCTGAAACCCAGCTTTTCGGTGAGCAGCCTGTATGCGCGGGCGCAAATCTCTATCTTTCTTCCGTAATCCGTGGCCTGTCCCTGCTCGTCGAAGGCCATCACTACCACGGCTGCACCCAGAGCCTTGATTTCCCGTGCCTTGAGCAGGAATGCCTCCTCTCCTTCCTTGAGGGAGATGGAGTTTACGATGCACTTTCCCTGGGCGTTTTTCAAGCCTGCGAGTATGGTGTCCCAGTGGGATGAGTCCACCATAATTGCCGCCCTTGCCACGGCAGGCTCACCGGATATGTATCTGAGGAACTTTTCCATCTCGGCGCGCGAATCGAGCATCGCATCGTCCATATTGATGTCGATGATGTCGGCGCCGCTCTCTATCTGTCCTGCCGCCACCTGCAGGGCGCTGTCGTAATCCCCGGCAGCTATAAGTTTCGCGAACTTGCGGGATCCGGCTACATTGGTGCGCTCTCCCACGTTGGTGAAGTTGAGGCTCTTGTCCACGCTAAAGGCTTCGAGCCCGCTCACGTGCAGGCACTCCCTAAGCACCGGGATGCGCCTCGGGGCTGTTCCTCGCACAGCTTCTGCAATGGCGCGTATGTGGTCCGGAGTGGTGCCGCAGCAACCTCCGACTATGTTGAGCAGGCCCTTGCCAGCCATCCTTCCCACGGCCTCTGCCATCTGCGCTGGACTCTGGTCGTAGGCTCCCATTTCGTTCGGGAGACCGGCGTTCGGATGGCAGCTGACCGCGCACCCGGCCCAGCGTGAAACGTCCTCCACCATTGGACTGAGCTCCTCTGCTCCAAGCGAACAGTTCAGCCCGAAAGACAGGGGAGAGGCGTGCTCCACGCTGCGGTAGAAGGCCTCGATGGTCTGGCCTGTGAGCGTCCTTCCGCTGCGGTCGCTTGCCGAGGCGGAAATCATTAGCGGCAGCTGCCTGTCCATCTTGGAGAGGGCATAAATCGCCGCCTTGGCGTTGAGGGCATCGAAACAGGTCTCGAGCAGAAGCAGGTCCACGCCTCCCTCGATGAGGGCGTGCATCTGCTCGCCGTATGCCAGGACCATGTCATCGAAGCTGTAGCGCCTGTATCCTGGATCGGAGAGGTCCTGGGCGAGGGTGAGGGACTTGCCGCTCGGGCCTATGCTCCCCGCTACCCATACCTTCCGCCTGGCGCTGCGGGCGGCGGACACGGCAATCCTCGCCGAGGCCAGAGCCATGGCTGCGGCATCCTCGCTGCGGCCGTACTCGCTCTGGGATATCCTGTTGGCTGAGAATGAATTGGTTTCTATGATGTCAGCGCCCGCCTCTATGTAGGCGCGGTGAATATCCTCCACAGTGGCAGCGTCGCTGAGGTTGAATTCCTCGCTGTTGCCGCTCAGCCCCCTGCTCTGGAGCATAGTGCCCATGGCACCGTCAAGTATGAGTATGCGCTCTCCCAGCGCTGAGAGTATATCCTGCATCAGAAGCACTCCTTTAAGATGTTCACGATATTCGCGGCCTTGCCCATAGTGTAGAAATGCACGGCAGGTGCGCCGTGGGCAATAAGATCGCGGCACTGCTCCTTGCACCAGCTCTGGCCGATTTCATATACGGCCTGCTTGTCTTCCCTGTGGGCTGCAATCTCCTTAGTGAGATCCCGGGGGATATCGATCGAGAAGGACTTGGGAAGCATTTCCACCTGTTTTACGGTGGAAATCGGCTTCAGCCCGGGGATTATCGGGACCGTGATGCCGGCCTTGCGGCAGAGCCTCTCGAAGCGGTAGAAGTCCTCGTTGTCGAAGAACATCTGCGTGATGATGTAATCCGCTCCCGCGTCCACCTTGCGCTTGAGGTTGGCTATGTCATCCTCTATGTTGGCGCACTCGAAATGCTTCTCCGGGTAGGCTCCTACGCCTATGCTGAAAAAGCCCTTGCAGTCGCGTTCATCCTCGAACCCGCGTATTGCCGCAACGAGCTCGTTGGCGTGCGTGTAGCCTCCCGGCTCCGGAGTGAAACGCTTCTCCCCGCTCACGCAGTCACCCCTGAGGGCGAGCACATTGCTTATGTCCATAAACTTGAAGTCCTGGAGCTGGAACTCGATCTGCTCGGCGGTTGCTCCGCCGCAGATGAGGTGTGGCACCACCTCCACCTTGAGCTCCGACTGAATGGCTCCGCAGACTGCACTCTCGCTCACGCGCTTCCGTACCAGGCGCCTGGTGTAACTTCCGTCCTCCTGCCTCCGGTATTCGTATTCGTCCCTGTGGCAGGTGATGTTGATGTAGCGCGGGCTGAACTCCATAAAGGGACGTATACCTTCGATGAGCTCGGTCTTGGTGATACCGGTCAACGGGGGCACTATTTCGAGTGATGGATATGCCTGTCTGCTTGAGGCGAGAATGTCGGAAACTTTCATAACAAATACAAATATAACGAGTTTTTTCAAATTAATGTGTTAAATTTGTAAGACTGTAGTCAAGTTAAATATAGGGTAATTATGGAAATATCATTGAAAGGAAAAGTTGCCGTGGTGACCGGCGGTACCCGTGGAATCGGGTATGCAATTGTGAAGAAATACCTTGAGGTGGGTGCCAGCGTGGTGCTCTGCGGCTCAAAGGAGAGCACTGCAAATGCTGCTCTGGAGAAAATCAAAGCCGAGATGCCCGGTGCGGACGTGAGTGCGATAGCCCCTGACCTCTGCGACAGCGCAAGCGTGGAAGCGGCATTCAAGGGCGTGTTCGAGAAATACGGACGCTTCGACATCCTTGCCAACAATGCCGGCATCTCCCAGCACACCCTCCTTACCCAGTACACCGACGAGGAGGTGGACAAGATCCTGGATGTGAACATCAAGGCCGTGTTCATGTGTGCGCGTGCGGCTGCAAGGATAATGAAGGAAAACGGAGGCGGATGCATCATCAACACTTCTTCCGTAGTGAGCATCTACGGCCAGCCTTCAGGCTGCCTCTACCCGACTTCCAAGTTCGCGGTGAACGGACTCACCAAGAGCCTGGCAAGGGAGCTTGCCAAATACAACATCAGAGTCAATGCCGTCGCTCCGGGCGTGACCAGGACAGATATGGTGGATAATCTCCCGGATGAGATGATCAAGCCGCTCATTGCCCGCATTCCTATCGGAAGGATGTGCGAACCGGAAGACATAGCAAACGCCTATCTCTTCCTTTCCAGCGAACTGGCATCTTACATCACCGGCATCGTAGTCCCTGTGGACGGAGCTGTAGTAATATAGCAGCACTGGCGATGGATCAGGCCCAGAGTCTTTTCTTTACACTTCTGCGAAGCGGTCTCTGGGGCACGGTCCCGGACGTTTCATCCTTCCGGCCCTCGGCAGAGGATTGGAAGGATGTCCTGCGCATTGCCAAGGAACAGACTGTCATAGGTCTGGTGGCGGAAGGAGCCGCTTTGTGCCCTTCGGGCTTTGTGCCTGAGGCCGTGGGCCTGCGCCTGATAGGTCTGTGCGAGAGCATACGCCGCCGCAATACTCAGACAAATTCCGTAATCGCTTCCCTCGTAGCCCTTTTCGCCGGGGACGGAATCCCGCTCTTTCTTCTCAAAGGACAGGGCGTAGCTTGCTGCTACCTGAAGCCGGAACTCCGTATGCCGGGGGACATAGACCTGTTCGTGCTGCCCGAGGATTATCAGCAATCCAAGAAAACCCTATCGAAAATAGGCGTAAGAGATGAGGGAGAAGGTTTGGACAAGCTCCATTACGGGGCTATGCATTCGGACCTTGAGATAGAGATCCACGGCACGGTGCACACCAGCCTCGGGAACAGGATCAACGGCTGCCTTGACGATATGCAGCGCGAACTCTTCGAGACGGAATGCTGCAGAAGCCTTGAGTGCGCCGGCAAGGACGGGAGTGTGCGGATAAAGCTGCCAAGCCCTGATTTCGACGCCCTGTTCGTCTTCATACACCTGCTGCAGCACTTCTTCTGCGGAGGGCTTGGGCTGAGGCAGTTGTGTGACTGGGCCCGCCTGCTGCACTGCTACCGGGACTCGGTGGATGTCCCGAAACTTGAAGCCCGTCTGAAAAGAATGGGCGTTACAAGTGAGTGGAAGGCCTTTATGTCATTCATTGTGAATTATCTGTCCCTGCCCGAGGAAGACGCCATCCTCCTTGACAGGGGTTGCGAGGCCAAGGCGCGCAGAATATGGAGATACGTCGAAATGGTGGGGAATTTCGGCACCAAGATCAGGCGTCGCGACCGTACCCGTGATCCTTATCTTATCAGGAAGGTCCAGTCGTTTGTCATCAACTCAAAGTGCTTCCTTGTCCACATCGCAATCTTCCCTTTGGACTCGCTTAAGTTCTTTTGGGGCTATTTTATCACCGGCATAAGGGCCGTCATACACGGAGAATGAATATGGAAAAATTTTATAGGATAGCAGGCCATACCCTTTCCCTGAGCGCAGATGCGGATTCCCGTCTGTGGTCGGTCATAGGCAACTTTTCACCCTTCGAGTATGAATACGGAGGGGAGGAGGTGCTCTGTGCGATAGAGTTGGCCGATGCCCTGCCGGAGATGCAGACGCAAAAGGTTTACCATACCGATGCGGAAGGTTTCCCGAGGCTGGAGATGGACCGCTGTGCGGATGGTGGCTGGTGCATAGGAATGGCGCCCGAAAATTCCCTCCCTACGGTGGCCAGGCTCTTGACCGACAGCGGAATGCGCAGGGGAAAACTGGCCTTGTGCTCCGGTCCCGGAAATCTGCGCTTTGCTGTGGACAACGCATCTATGCTGATGTATGCTATGGCTTCGGCGACCCGCAGCACCCTGGAGATACACTCCTCCGTGACGCTCTGCGACGGTCGCGGATATGCGTTCCTGGGCGTGAGCGGCACGGGCAAAAGCACCCACAGCCGCCTTTGGAAAGAATACATCCCGGGCAGCGAACTGCTCAACGACGACAATCCCGTAATCCGCATAGAGGACGGAAAGGCAATGGTTTACGGCAGTCCGTGGAGCGGAAAGACTCCGTGCTACCGCAACTTGGGCGTACCCCTCGGCGCGGTGGTGCGCCTGTCTCAGAGCCCGGAGAACCGCATACGCCCGCTAAGTGCTCTGGAAGCGTACGCGGCCATTTTCTCCTCGAGCTCCGCTTTCCGTGAAATAGACAAGCTCGCCGACGGCATACACTCCACCATCGAGCAACTGGTGTCTATTGTCAAGATGTACCACCTCGACTGTCTCCCTGACAGGGAAGCGGCCGAACTATGCCACGGCACCGTATCCAGATGAGCACTATCCAGGTTCCCAACGAACTGCTCCTGAGCCAGGTGGACACATTTCTCAGGGAAGGCAGAGAAGTGATAATCAGGGCGAAAGGCAATAGTATGCTGCCTTTTATCCGGGGCGACAGGGACAGCGTGGCGCTGCGCAGCTGCGAAAGTCCGGAGATTGGCGACATAGTGCTGGTGCGGCTGCCGGGAAGATATGTGATGCACCGCATCATAGGATTCCGGGACGGGGTTTACACGATGATGGGCGACGGCAACATCCGGGGCACCGAGAGCTTCAGGCAGGAAGATGTGCTGGGAAAGGTAGTGCGCATCATCAGGGACGGAAAAAAGGACAGGACTCCCGGAAAGGGGCGTTTGTGGAAGGCCTTGCTGCCTCTGCGACGCTATTTGTTATGGATTTACAGGAAATTTGCAATATGAGAATCAAGAAAGGTTTTGTACTGCGTTCCATCTGCGGCACCAATGTGGTGGTCGGAGAGGGATTGGAGCAGATAAATTTCAACAAGATGGTCTCCCTGAATGAGACCGCCGCCTATCTTTGGAAGGAACTTGAGAACAAGGATTTCAGCGTCGAGGATATGTGCGGGCTGCTTGTGTCAAAGTATGATGTCAGTCAGGAAACAGCCTCTGCCGATGCGTCCGCCCTGGCTTCCAAGTGGATGGAAATAGGAATCGTAGAGTAAATGAAAAGTCTTGGCAGCTGTCTTGGCGGACTCTGGAGAATGTCAGGTCCCGCCCGCCGCTGGATGCTTCTCTGCAGCATTCTGGGCGTGGTGCGCATAGCTGCTTCCCTGGCTTTCGTCTGGGTGTGCAAGGAACTCGTCGATGTGGCTACCGGAATCGGTACAGCTCCTTTGGCGGGCAGGATTATCCTTATGCTGGGAATTATGCTCATCCAGTACCTGTCGAATATAAGCATCGCATACTGTGAGAATTACGCAATTCTCTCAGCCAAAAACAGCCTTCGTGCCCGTCTCTTCGGCTGCGTTATGGACAGCCGCTGGTCAGGGCTGGAAAAGTACAGGAGCGGCGATGCCGTCAACCGCCTTGAAGAGGATATCAGAGTGGTGTCCGAATTGCTCTGCAGCCATATCCCCGGGGTGATTATCACGGTCTGCCAGCTGATTGCCGCCTCGATTTTCCTGATGACAATGTCCCCGGAACTGCTCTGGCTTCTGGTGGCGCTGATGCTGGTGGGAGTGATAGGCTCCCGTCTTTTCTTCCTAAAACTCAGAAGTCTGACTTCGGACATACGTGCCCTTGACAGCGATATTCAGCAACTGATCCAGGAAAACCTGCAGAACCGTGTCGTGGCTCTTACCTTGATCGGGACGGCCCGGGTGATTTCTTCGCTTGGCTCGCTTCAGGAAAGGCTCAGGAAAAAAACCGTCAGCCGTCTGAACTACAATGCCGTAGCCAGAGGCTTCATGTCACTGGGCTTTATGGGGGGATATGCTTCAGCCTTCCTTTGGGGCATCTTCGGCATTATGAACGGCAGCGTGAGTTTCGGTATGATGACTGCCTTCCTTCAACTTGTAGGCCAGGTGCAAAGGCCTGTAGCCGATCTCGCGAGGGAGCTCCCTGCCTTCATCCACGCCCTTACCTCCATAGAGCGCCTTATGGAACTTGAGAATCTCGAAGCGGAACAGGATGGCCCTCAGTGGGAAGCCCAAGGCGCAGCCGGAGTGCGTCTGGAAGGGGTCGACTTTGCATATCCGGGTTCCGGCACCCCCGTATTCTCCGATTTTAGCCATGACTTCCGCCCGGGTACCCTTACCGTAGTTGCAGGGCCGACCGGTATAGGCAAGAGTACCCTAGTGCGTCTGATATTGGGCCTGCTCGAACCGCAGAAGGGTTGCGTAAGTCTGTATGACTCAAGCTCTTCCTGCAAGGCCGGACGCAGCGCCCGCGGAAACTTCCGCTACGTTCCTCAGGGCAACAGTCTGATGAGCGGGACCATAAGGGATAATCTGCTCCTTGCGAATCCGGCTGCCGGCGAAGAAGAACTGCGCAAGGCCCTGGAAACCGCGGAAGCGGGCTTTGTCTTTGAACTCCCGGAAGGGCTCGAAACGCTTTGCGGAGAGACCGGAAGTGGCCTGAGCGAGGGACAGTGCCAGCGCATCGCCATAGCCCGTGCCCTGCTGCACGGCGGCGGAATACTCCTGCTGGACGAATCCACCTCATCTCTCGATCCTGCTACCGAGGCGCGCCTGATTGGCAATCTTCACAATCTGACATCGGTGGATTCCAGCCTTACGGTAATCTTTGTCTCCCACCGCGAAGCCGTTATGGCAAGTGCGGAAAGTTTACTATCTTTGTAGATATGAGGAAAAGCATAGTTGCAATGGTTGCGGCGCTGTCTCTTGCGTCTGCTACCCCTGCCGCTGCGGCGTATGTGCCCGGCGACGAAATCAGGAAATCACAGCAGGAATTCGAGGAATCCCGCTTCGGCATCTTCATCCATTGGGGCATCTATTCAATGCTGGGCCACGGCGAATGGGTGATGCAGAACGAAAATATCAATTATCAGGAATATCCGCGACTTGCAGCGGGTTTCTGCCCTTCGCGCTTCGATGCGGCAGAGTGGGCGGAACTCTTCAAGGCTTCCGGTGCCCGCTATGTTACCTTCACTTCCCGCCACCACGACGGCTTCTCTATGTTCAAGAGTGAAGCCAGCCCGTACAATGTCGTGGATGCCAGCCCTTTCGGTAGGGATGTGGTAGGGGAACTTGCCTCCGCCCTTGCCGACGAAGGCCTGAAACTCCACCTCTACTACTCCCATCTGGACTGGGGTCGCACCGATTACTATCCCCTCGGCCGTACAGGTCGCGGCACCGGCCGTCCGGAAGGCGAGGAAGGCTCCTGGCGCCATTATATGGACTTCGTAAATGCCCAGCTCACCGAACTCCTCACAAATTATGGTCCTATAGGGGCAATATGGTTTGACGGGGTTTGGGACAAGGATGAGCGTCCGCGCGAGGAACAGCCTCAGATATGGAACCTTGAGGAACAGTACGCACTTATCCACAGGTTGCAGCCCGGCTGCCTTGTAGGCAACAATCACCATCTCCTTCCTTTCGAAGGGGAAGATATGCAGATTTTCGAGCGCGACATCCCCGGACAGAACGAGTACGGCCTCTCCGGCCAGGAGATCTCCCGACTTCCGCTCGAGACCTGCCAGACAATGAACAGAAGCTGGGGATACAGGATCACCGATAGCGATTACAAGAGCACGGAATTCCTCATCGGGTACCTCGTGCGCACGGCGGCAAAGGGAGCGAACCTGCTGCTTAACGTGGGGCCACGTCCCGACGGCACCATACCTGAGGAGGCGGCGCGCAGGCTCAGGGAGATCGGTGCGTGGCTCGTCGTACATGGCGAAAGCATATACGGCACCGGCGCCGGAGAATATGAGGGTGACTGGGGTGTGAGCACAAGTGCCGGCAAGTGTACTTATCTGCACGTATTCGACCGCGGAGATGGCTCGATCAGCCTCGAAGACGGCGGACGCAGACTGGTGAAGGCGAGCCTGCTCAAGGACGGCAGTCCCGTAGCCTTCAAACGCTCCAAAGGAAGCTTTACGCTCAGCATTCCGGAAAGAGGGGACTGCGGTCCTGATATTGTTGTCAAGCTTGAATTCAAATGACCCCTATACTGGAAAGATGCTGCACCGATGCTGCGCAGGTTAGGGAAGCCCTTGAAAACGGGGCTTCACGCGCGGAGTTGTGCCGTTGCCTCGAGACGGGAGGGCTCACCCCTGACGCGGATCAGATACGCGAGGCGGTGGCAACAGGATTGCAGGTGAATGTGCTCGTGCGCCCGCGTGGGGGAGACTTTGTATATGATACCTCAGAGGCGGCGAAGATGCTCGAGGATATAGTGCTCTGCGCTGAACTGGGAGCGGGCGGAGTAGTGGTAGGAGCCCTGGACAAGGATGGGAATGTGGACAGGGAACTCTGTGCGGCTATGGCCGAGAAAGCCCGCGCCCTGGGTCTGGAGACCACGTTTCACAGGGCTTTCGATTCCTGCCGTGAGCCTCTGGAAGCTCTGGAGACTATAATTTCACTCTCGTATGACAGGATACTCACTTCCGGATGCAGACCTACTGCAATGGAAGGAGCCCCGCTGCTGGCGGAACTTGTCCGCCGCTCGGACGGGAGAATAGTAATAATGCCGGGTTCAGGAGTGAGTCCGGACAATATTGACAGGCTCCGCGAACTCACCGGGGCCACTGAATTCCACGGTACAAGATTATGCGTTTCAAAAGACTGATTTCAGCACTGGCACTGCTGTCGGCGCTCTGCTCATGCCGTCCGTCCGCAGAGGAGTATATTGATTTCCTGTACTCTTCTATGCCTCTTCCGGATTCCCTGGTATTTCCCCGCGCCTATTGGGAAGCAAATGTGGCCAAGACCTTGGAAGTCAGGGACAAGATGGACTGGAACATACCTGAGAGGGAATTCCGTCATTTCGTGCTGCCGCTCAGGGTCAACAACGAGGATCTCGACAATTTCCGCACCGTGTATGCGGATACCCTCTGCCGGAGGGTGCAGGGTATGAGCATAGGCGAAGCAGCCTTGGAAATCAACCACTGGTGCCACGAACAGGCCACCTACCGTCCTTCCGACAGCCGCACTCTGGGACCTGAAGCAACCATACGCTCCGGTTTGGGGCGCTGCGGCGAGGAGTCCGTATTGGCAGTTGCCGCCCTGAGGGCTGCGGGCATTCCGGCGAGGCAGGTATATACCCCGCGCTGGGCGCACACCGACGACAACCACGCTTGGGTGGAAGTATGGGCGGACGGAGAATGGCACTTCATGGGCGCCTGCGAGCCCGAGCCTGTGCTGGACCTGGCCTGGTTCAATGCCCCGGTATCCAGAGCCATGCTGCTGCATACAAAGGTCTATGGCAAGGACTATGACGGACCGGAGGATGTCATAAGCCGCACCCGCGCATACACGGAAATCAATGTCATAAAGGGCTATATTCCAAGCCGCCGTTCCGAGGTCAGGATAGTGGACGCGCAGGGTCGTCCGGTGGAGGGAGCTTCCGTTGAATTCAAAATCTACAACTACGCCGAATTCTATACTGTCGCCAAGTATCTGTCTGATGAAGAGGGATTTGCAAGTCTTGATACGGGCAAGGGAGACTTGTTTGTCTGGGCGTCCAAGGGAGATCTGTTCGGTATGGGAGTGCTTCACGAAGGAAAAGGCGAGGTGGTGCTTGACAAGAGCTTCGGCGAGCCGTATTCCCTTGATTTCGACATCATTCCGCCTGCCGAGAATCCTCTTCCTGACAAGTCTTCTGCGCAGCAGAAGGAGATGAATGCCCGCCGTCTGGAGGAAGAGGATGCAATACGCGCCTCCCACCCTCACCCGAAGGCAACTGACCCGGGCCTTTGGCTGAGCGAAAAAGACCTCATAGATGTCAGCGGGGAAGTGATTGACGATGCCTTGAACTACAGCAAGAAGCAGGGACGCTACCTTTCGGCGCCGAGAATCGAGAGGGAAATGCTCCACCCTTACAGGCAGGAAATCCTGGCAAGCGGCATAGATACGCGCCTGCACAGCCCTGCCGAGGCCGTGGCCTGGGTAAAGGACAGCATACGCATAGATGACACGCGCAACCCGCAGCAATTGCGCATCCCTCCGTTCGCCGTTTGGCGTTCGCGTATCGCCGACTCCGGTTCGAGGGATATCTTTTTCGTGGCCCTGTGCCGCACCCTGGGCTGGCCGGCCCGCATCAACAGCGTGACCGGTGCCGTGCAATACAAGGACGGCGGCGATGCTGAAGACGGGAGCGGCTGGGTGGACGTGGATTTCGACTCCGGGAAAAGGGAAGTGCTGCGCGAAGGTACCCTGATTCCCCGGTACGATGCCTCGGGCAGCGTCAAGACCCCTAAGTACTACAGCCATTTCACCATATCCGAGGTCAAGGATGGCAGCGTACAGCTGTGCGGCTACGATGATTTCGAGCCTCTGCGCTCCGAATACAAACTCCCGGAAGGCTACTATATGCTCTGCAGCGGTATGCGTATGGCGGACGGCAGCGTTCGTGCACACGTTGAACTCTTCCCGCTCCCGGCCGGGGAAACTGTACGCAAAACTCTGGTGCTCAGGGATTCCCAAGATAAACCGCAGGTCATAGGTACGATGGACGCGGAACAACTCTTCCTCCGCGAAGGGGAGAGCGTGGAGCAATCCATACTCTCCGCGACGGGAAGGGGGTATTTCCTGGTGTGCGTTACCGGTACCCGGGATGAACCAAGCCTCCACCTCAAATCCCAGCTCGAGGAGAACGCCGCCGCCCTGAACGACTGGGGCTGCAGGATCGTGCTTCTTGGCGGCATACGTCCTCAGGGACTTGACAATGTCGTGTTCGGAAGTGACGTTGATGCCAAGGTGGCGGGAATGCTTCGCGCGGGCGTCGAATCTTCGCGCAGCGTGTTGCCGATAACCGCACTGTGCGACAGTTTCGGAAGAATAATTTACTACAGCGAGGGCTATGACACTTCCCTTGGGCAACAGTTGGTCAAGCTCCTGCCGTTGTTGTCATCAAATCAGTGATGGAAAAGAGGGTAAGTCTCATACAGGTATTTCTTATCTTCGCCAAGATGGGAGCATTCACCATAGGCGGAGGATATGCAATGATTCCTTTGATAGAGAAGGAACTGCTCAAGCGGGAGTGGATTTCCTCCGATGAACTGCAGGACATCATAGTCCTTGCTCAAAGCGCTCCCGGCCTGCTTGCCGTGAATATGGCTATCTACACAGGCTATCGTCTTGCGGGGTTCAAGGGCAGCGTGGTGGCATCCGTCGGAGCTGTGCTCCCTTCCTTCGTGATCATTCTGGCAATCGCAATGCTCTTTACCAATTTCAGGGAGAACAAGGTGATAGCCAGCATCTTCCAGGGGGTGCGCCCGGTTGCGGTCGCCCTTATTCTAGTACCTGCCGCAAATATGGCCAAGGCCGGCTGCAAGAGCTGGTGGGCATATCTGATGGCGGCAGCAACACTTTTCGCGGTAGCCTTTTTGAAAGTGTCACCGATATGGATTATCCTAACCACCATAGTTGTGGCTGTGGGCATCGCACTTTTCAGACAGAAGAAAACTAAAACTGAAGGGAAATGAGCGGATTGTTGTTGCTTTGGCAGTTGTTCTCGACCTTTTTCATCATAGGTCTCTTCAATTTCGGCGGAGGCGGAGCTATGCTTTCCCTGATTCAGGCCGAAGTCGTCAATAACCACGCCTGGATAAGCGAGCAGGCGTTTACGGATATCGTGGCCATTTCCCAGTCCACCCCCGGTCCCATAGGAGTCAACTGCGCGACTTATGTGGGATACGAGGTGATGCACAATGCCGGTTGCGGCAATCTTCTCGCCGTCCTCGGATCCGCTTCCACAACCTTCGCGATAGTGCTCCCGTCCTTCCTGGTGTTCTTCGCCATAATAAAGGTATTCGACAAGTTTCATAAACACCCCGTGTTCGTTACCGTGATGAGCGGACTCAAGCCTGTGGTAGCGGGAATGATAGCTGCTGCTGCCCTGATACTGATTTTTCATATTTCATTCAGTCTCAAACGGCTCGACATTTCCGTAATCGGGGAAAACTTCCCTGACTGGAAGGCGTGGCTTATGTTTGCCGCTGCTTTCATCCTCTGCTACACGAAAAAGGCCGGTCCTGTCACACTTCTTCTCGCAGCAGGTGCAATCGGATTGTTTATTTATTAAATTTGCAGATTATGAAACGTGTACTAACTATAATTTTGCTTGCCTTCCTCTCTCTCGGGGCTTTTGCCAGGGGTCTGGATGAACTGATCCCTCGCCCTGACAGCATTCTGGTGCAGAAGGGGAGTTTCCGTGTCAGCGGTGCGGCGATGCGCTGTGATCCCGGATTCGAAAAGCCGGCAATCGAGGCCGTAAAGCGCTTTGCTTCAAGGGTTTCACTGGTTTGTGGCAAGTCCTGCCCCTTTTCCTCTCCTGTGGGTCTGGCTTCGGTAGTGAATGACGGTTCCGTGAAGGGTGTGGTCTTCCTCAAGGATGCCTCCCTTGCAGCCGGGGCTTATAGAATTGACGTGGCTTCCAAGAGTTGTGTCGTGCGAGCTTCCGATTGCGAGGGTGTCAGCAATGCCCTTGCCACCCTTAAACAGCTGCTTCCCGAGGAAGTCTATGGCATTGGCAACGGATCGGATAAGAAATGGGTGATTCCTGCCTGCGTCATCAAGGATGCTCCCGAGAACGTGAGGCGCGGTCTTTGCGTGGATTGTGCAGCCGAATACAGGACAGTGGAGGAGCTTAAATCCTTGTTCGGGGAAGTGTCGAAATACAAGATCAATACCGTCTCGCTTGTGCTCAGTGCCAAGAAGTGCTGGAGGGTCAAGGGACAAGCCGGCAGCGACCTGGCCAAGGTGAGCGCATATTTCGAGGGTGGAGAAAAGGTCTATGACGCCGAACAGCTCAAGGATCTGGCAAAGACGGCGCTTTCGCTTGGCTTGAGCATCGAGCCCTGCCTGGTCGTCCCTTCAGAGCTGCTCGCTTACCTGAATCTTGATAAACTCCCTTCCGATGCTGTGAGCGAGGTGGAGGAATTGCTTGGCGCGGGCGTCAGATTCGCCGGTGACGCATCGGAATTCGGCGTGGATATTGACAATGTTGACATAAAAAGCCTCGCACAGACGCTGTGGGGCGGAAAAGGAGAATAAAGATGTACGATCTTGCAATAATCGGAGGCGGTCCCGGGGGATACGTCGCTGCACAGAGAGCCGGTGCTGCCGGACTCAGCGTGGTGCTTTTCGAGAAAAAGTCGCTTGGGGGAGTTTGCCTGAATGAGGGCTGCATCCCGACCAAGACCTTGCTGTACAGTGCCAAGCTTTATAATTATGCCCTTCACGGCGACAAATACGGTGTGGAAGTGTCTGAGGCGCGTGCGGACTTCGAGGCTATCATGGCACGCAAGAACAAGGTTGTCAAGAAACTCGTTGCAGGGGTCAAGGCTGCGATGAAGGCTAACGGCGTGGAAGTGCGCAACACTGAAGCCTGCATCAAGGGTCGCGGAGCCGATGGATTCGAAATCCAGTCGGGCGAGGAAGTGGTTTTGAGCCGCAATCTCCTGATCTGCACAGGTTCAGAAGCAGTTGTACCTCCTATTCCTGGCCTTGGCGAAGCAGGGGACAGAATCCTTACCAACCGGGAAATCCTCGAGCTGGAGCAGCGCCCCGAGAGCCTTGTCATCATAGGTGGCGGAGTCATAGGAATGGAGTTCGCTTCCTTCTTCAATGCCCTGGGCACCAAGGTCACGGTAATAGAGATGATGCCTAAGATACTTGGGCCTATGGATGCCGAAATCAGCGATATGCTGCTGAAGTCTTACGCGAAGAAGGGCATCGAGTTCAAACTGGGGTGCAAGGTAAGCGCTGTGGACGGTGGCTGCGTAAGCTACCTCACGCCTGAAGGTGAGCAATGCAGCGTTGAGGGCGAAAAGATACTTGTGAGCGTGGGAAGACGCGCTGTGCTCAAAGGGTATGGCCTTGAGAATCTTGGCGTTGAGACTGAGAGAGGAATCAAGGTTGATGCCCGGATGCGCACCAGCGTACCGGGAGTTTACGCCGCAGGAGACGTGACAGGATTTTCAATGCTCGCCCACACTGCATCCAGAGAGGGTGAGGTGGCTGTGAACACCATACTCGGAAAGGACGACTCCATGAGCTACAATGCCATTCCGGGCATAGTATATACGAATCCTGAAGTCGCAGGGGTAGGAATTACGGAAGAGGAGGCGCAGCAGCGTGGAGGATGCACCGTAAAGAAGCTGCCTATGACCTATTCCGGTCGTTTTGTGGCTGAAAATGAGAGGGAAAACGGACTGTGCAAGATCATAGCGGACAGCGGAAGCGGCAGGGTTCTGGGTGTTCATATGCTGGGAAATCCCTGCTCGGAGATTATCCAGAGCGCTTGCATGGCCATACAGAATTCACTGAGCGTGGAGGACCTCCGCAAGATAGTATTCCCTCACCCTACGGTATCGGAAATTCTCAAGGAAACCGCATTTACATTTTAGTGCATAGTTTATGAAGAAGTTATTGTTGGCTGTGGCTTTTGCAGCGGCAGTGTCGCTCAAGGCCTTCGGGGCTCCTGAAGAAGCCCGTCTGCTCCGCTTCCCGACTGTGGGCGGAGACAGGATTGTGTTCAGTTATGCTGGCAATCTGTACAGCGTAGGCATCAATGGCGGAAAAGCTGTGAAGCTTACGTCTCACGTAGGGTACGAAAGTTTCCCAAAAATCTCTCCGGACGGAAAAACCATAGCTTTTACTGCCCAGTATGACGGCAATACGGAAGTTTACACTATGCCTATCGAGGGTGGAGAACCGGTACGCGTCACATATTCCGCTCTTGTCTCAAGAGACCAGATGGGCGAGCGTATGGGTCCCAACAATATTGTTATGGGTTGGACTCCGGACGGAAACAAAATTGTTTACAGGAGTAAGCAGTATAATTTCAGTGGCTTGAGAGGCCGTTTGTGCCTCGTTGATGCTGAAGGAGGAGTGCCTGAGATCATTCCGACTTCCGAAGGTGGATTCTGCTCATTCTCTCCGGACGGAAAGCATCTTGCTATGAACAGGATGTTCCGTGAGTTCCGCACTTGGAAGTACTACAAGGGCGGTCAGGCAGATGACATCTGGATCAACACCGTCGGCACCAGCGAACTTGAGAAAATTACCGACAACGACGCTCAGGATATCTTCCCTATGTGGGTAGGAGACAAGATTTATTACCTCTCCGACCGGGACAGGACAATGAATCTTTTCGTGTACAATACTCTTGACGGGAAAACCGAGAAAGTGACCGATTTCACCGAGTATGACTGCAAATTCCCATCCTGCTCCCAGGACTGGATAGTGTTCGAAAACGGCGGATACCTTTATAAGTACGATACGCGCAAGGGCGGAAAGGCCGAAAAGCTCAGCATCTACCTCGAGGACGACAACGTATATTCCCGCAGTGAATACCGCTCCGGCCTCGGCAGCCAAAGGGTTTCAAGCGTAGATCTCTCACCTGACGGAAAACGTGTCCTTATGGTTGTGCGCGGGGATATCTTCTCCCTGCCTGCATCCCGTGGTCCTGTTTACCACCTCGGCGCAACGCCTGAGTCACACGAAAGAAATGCAGTCTGGAGCCCGGACGGCAAGCGCATTGCCTGGCTCTCCGACAAGAGCGGCGAATATCAGGTGTATGTGGCTGCTCCTGATATGAGCTCTGAGAAGTGCCTCACTTCCTTCGAGAGCGGCTACCCTTCGAACCTGCAATGGGCTCCTGACAGCAAGACCCTGTATTTCAATACCGATGCCCGCGAACTCTATTCTCTGAATGCCGACAGCGGCAAGCTGGACTGCATACTCAAGAGCGACAGGGGCAGGATTTCTTCCTTCACCCTTTCCCCTGACGGAAGCTGGGCGGCGTACTCCACCGAGCTTGCAAACAAGATCAGCGCCATCTTCCTCTACGAGGTGAAGACCGGCAAGAGCTGGCAAGTCACGGACCGCTGGTATGACGCTTCCTCGCCTGTTTTCTCCAGCGACGGAAAGTACCTCTTCTTTACCTCCAGAGTGGACTTTACCCCTTCTTATTCCCAGGTGGAATGGAATGCCTCGATGAACGTATCTTCCAGGATGTATCTCGTCCCTCTGGCTGCCGACACTGCCAATCCTATGGCTTTGAAGTCCGACGAGGCCTCCGCCGTCGAGCCTGCTCCTGCAGCGAAGCCCGAATCCAAGGGCGGAAAGAAAGCAGCGTCAAAGTCTGACGACAAGACCCCTGCAGCGGCACCTGCGATGAAGGTGGATATTGACGGCATAGCGTTGCGCATAACTGAACTTCCTGTAAATGAAAGCTTTGCTTCTCCATTTGCCGAGAAGGACGGAAAACTCTACTACAATAGCCGCGAAGGAACCAAGGTGCTTGACCTCAAGACGCTCAAGAGTGACAAGAGCCCAATGTCACGCCCAATGGCCTGGACTGCCGATATGAGCAAGGTGCTTGTTCGTGACGGAGGCTCTTATAAGGTTTGCCCGTTTGGCGCTTCTGCCGGCAAGGAAGCTTCTGTGCCTGTGGACGAAATCGATATGGTCATAGACCACAAGGCTGAGTGGAAGCAGATTTTCGATGAGAGCTGGCGTATAACCAGGGACGGTTTCTATGTCGAGAATATGCACGGTGCCGATTGGGATCACATCTATGAGAAGTATGCTCAGATGCTGCCATACGTGAACCACAGGGATGACCTTACCTATCTTATCGGTGAGATGCTCGGCGAACTCAATGTCGGACACGCATACATCACCTCAGGCGAAAGCCCGGCAGTACCGCGCGTCAAGACCGGACTTCTCGGAGCGAATTTCAGCAAGGATGCTGCGAGCGGAGCTTTCCGTATTGAAAAGATCTTCCCTGCAGCAATATGGGACAAGAATCTCCGCTCACCTCTGCTCGAACCTGGCGTTGATGCCAAGGTGGGAGAGTACATAGTTGAGGTGGCAGGAAGACCGGCTTCTTCCCTCAAGGACGTGACCGAGGCTCTTGTAGGCAAGGCCGACAAGACAGTGTCGCTCAGAATTGCATCCCGAGCTGACGGAAAGGATGCGCGCACCGTGTACGTGAAGCCTATAGCTGATGAATCCCAGCTTGCTTACCAGGAATGGGTCAAGAGGAATATGGAAATTGTGGACAAGCTTT
Source organism: Bacteroidales bacterium (assembly GCA_004555145.1). The sequence continues at coordinate 29,572 of SFJB01000006.1, forward strand.
CCGGCGGAAGGATAGGCTACATACATATTCCGGATATGAGCGCAGAGGGACTGGTAATGTTCTCCAAGATGTACTACAACCAGCTCGACAGGGAGGCCCTGATCATTGATGACCGTATGAACGGAGGCGGAAACGTATCCCCTATGATTATCGAGAGACTCCAGCGTGAGGTTTACAGAATCAGCATGTATCGCAACGGAGCCAACGAGCCTGTGCCTAATGAGGCATTCTATGGCCCTAAGGTCTGTCTCATTGACAAGTACTCATCTTCCGACGGAGACCTCTTCCCGTACAGCTTCCGTAAGCTCGGATTGGGAAAACTCATCGGAACCCGCTCGTGGGGTGGAATCGTGGGAATCTCAGGATCCAAGGAATTTGTGGACGGACAGGATATGCGTACTCCTTTCTTCACCTCATACTCTACTGAGGGTGAATGGATTATCGAAGGCCACGGAGTAGATCCGGACATAGTGGTGGATATCAATCCTTTCGATGACTATCTCGGAAAGGATGCCCAATTGGAAAAGGCTGTTGAGGTGCTTCTTGAAGAGCTCAAGGACTGGAAGCCGCTGCCGGGCACTCCTGCCGCACCGGTAAAGAACTGAAATAACTGGTATATTTACATATTCTTCAATTGATTTTGTTATGAACGAAAGGAATACTTTTTGGAATCAGGCTGCAAAGGCGGGATTGGTGCTTGGAGGGGTGTCTGTGGCATATCTTGCGCTTACCTATCTTTTGAGCCTTGTAAACGGCGAGGGATTTGTCCTCATACTTATGTCTATAATCAAGGCCCTGCTGTGGGTGGCGAAACTTTTCGGCTGCATCTATCTGATGAAGCTCTTCATTACGCGCTATGACTCCCTGCCGCTTGAGGAAGGGGCTCGCCGGCCTTCGCCTTTCTCCTTCGGCTGTCTGGTGGCATTCCTTTCCGCTCTTATTTATTCGGCCTTCTATATGGCGTACACGCTATATCTCGCCCCGGATATGATAGAGCAGGTGGTGGAAGTTTACAAGACTATGCCGCAGTTCACTTCAGATATGATTGAAGAACTTGAGAATATGGTTC
>SFJB01000091.1 GCA_004555145.1 Bacteroidales bacterium
CACAGCAGTGGTGGGGCGGAATCTTCGTCTTCAACGGAGACAACGTAAAGATAACCAAGGTTACTGTTCTCTAGCATTTTTCCCGGGCGGGCCTGACCGCCCACCCGGGAACCAATTATTCAATAATATGAGTTTCAAACATTTACTGTCATTATTTGCAGGAATTACACTACTCGCAATCTCCTGCGGTGAAGATCCTGCCGAACCTCCTCAGATAGAAGTGGCTGCGCCGAAACTTGTATCCACCCAGCCTGAGGAAGGCGTGGATGCCGAAATCAAGAACGGGGAATGTACAGTTGAACTTACTTTCGACCAAAGCGTTATCTGTCCTCAGGCAAAAAGGTCGGAAATAAGCGTTTCGCCAAGTACGGCCAATATTTCTGGGATAAAAGCCCTCGACAGAAAAGTCAGCATCAGCCTGAACAATCTGGATTATTCTTCGGAATACAAGATTATCATACCGAAAGGCTGCGTCACGGGCTACAAGGATAATGTCGCTGAAGCTCTCGAGTTCTCCTTTACCACTGCAGAAGATCCGAGGCAGGGTATGGTATCGGACCCTGACCAGTCCCTCAGCAATCCTACCCCTTCAGCCAATGCTAAGAAACTCTACGAAAGCCTGCTGTCCATATACGGAAAGCATTCCCTTTCCGGAACGATGGGAGGGACCGCTTGGGAAACCAGCTGCGCCGACAACATATATGACCAGACTGGCATATACCCGACAATAGTAGGTTTCGACTATATCTTCAACAACTGGCCGCCGAAGTACTGGGACGCCTGTCCAGACTACAATGACATCTCCGTCATCCGCGATGCCTGGAAGAAGGGCAATGTCATTCAGATAGGATGGCACTGGTGCATGCCTACTGCCGAAGGGATTACAGACCCGAACAAATACAACTACAACAACGCAGTGAAGGCGGAGCGTGCAGTGACCGAAGGAACCTGGGAAAATGCGGAAATGAAGAAGCAGGTGGCCCAGATTGCATCTTTTTTGCAGTTGCTCCAGAAGGAAGACATACCTGTGCTCTGGCGTCCTCTCCACGAAGCGGCCGGCGACTACAAATGGGGCGCTTGGTTCTGGTGGGGCAACGGCGGCAGCGAAGTGTGCAAGAAACTCTGGCGCTACATGTACGACTGCTTCACAAACGAATATGGTCTGAACAACCTTATCTGGGTATGGACGGTGCAGACGAGTTATGAGGGCAAGCCTGCCGATGTGAGCTATCTTAAGGATTGGTATCCGGGAGACGACTGCGTGGATATAGTCGGTGCAGACCTCTACCTTTCCAAGGGAGTAAGTTCCGTTGACCAGTTCAACCTGGTCAACCTGTCCGTGAAGGGAAAGAAAATGGTTACCATGTCCGAGTTCGGCAACCTTCCCGATCTGGATGACTGTTATGAAAACGGCGCCCTCTGGCTCTACTATATGAACTGGTGTGCCTTCGACGAAAACGGAAAGCCTGCGCTTTACAGCAAGAACTCAGACGGCACTTACTCCTGGAACAACAGCGTCCAGGAATGGAAAAAGACTTTACAGAATACATTGACATACAATAGAGGAGATTTGAAATGAAACGCCTATTCTCAGCAATAGCCACTTTGCTTTGCATAGCATCCTGCTCTTCTGTCAGACAGGAGGGAAATGTCATCACCGTACGCCCCGAGGAGGGACCGGCAAAAAAAGTCAGACTCGAAGTCATCTCTGAAGGTATAGTACGAGTCAGCGCCACACCGGAATCCAAGTTCTCCGGGAAGCCTTCCCTTATGGTTCTGGACCAGCCTGAATTCAAGGATTTCAGCGTGGAGAACAAAGACGGGCAGTTGTGCATCAGTACAGCTGCGCTGCAGGTAAAACTAAGTCTCAAGGACGGAAAGGTTTCCTTCTACAGGGCAGACGGTGAACTGATTCTCAGTGAGAAAGACAGGAGTTTCAAGGATATAGTAGTGGACGGCAGCCACGGATACACCGTCACCCAGACCTTCAGCAGCCCGGATGACAATGAGGGCATCTACGGCCTGGGGCAGCACCAGAGCGAAGAGTTCAACTACAAAGGCAAGAGCGAGGAACTCTACCAGTACAACACCAAGGTAAGCGTGCCTTTCGCAGTTTCTTCAAGAAGCTACGGAGTACTCTGGGACAGCTACAGTTTCTGCCGCTTCGGCAATCCCGGCGACTGGCAGGACCTGTCAGTTCTTGACGCCAAAATCACCGGCACCTACACTGCTCCCGGTCAAGAGACTCTCGTAAGGGAAGAGAAGAACCTTGACTTCGACCACCTCATCACCGGGGATCTCGACCACGTACACGGACTGCCTCAGGACTTCCCGATGTCCAATGCAAATGTGTGCTACGAAGCTTACATCTATCCCAAGGAGAGCGGCATCTACGAATTCAGTCTCTATTATGCAGGCTACCAGAGCGTGGAAATTGACGGCAAGGAGGTAGTTCCGGAGCGTTGGAGGACGGCCTGGAACCCGAATACCTACAAGTTCAGCGTAGAGCTGGAAGGGGGCAAGGAAGTGCCGATCAAGATCAACTGGGTACCAAACGGCAGCGTATCCTACTGCGCCCTGAAGGTGCATCTTCCTGAAAGCGAGGAAGATAAGGCATCTATGCGCTGGTGGGGAGAAATGCAACAGCAGATCGACTACTACCTCATCGCGGCAGACAACAGCGACGGAGTCACGGCAGGCTACCGCAAACTCACCGGCAAAGCCCCGATTATGCCGAAATGGGCAATGGGATACTGGCAGAGCCGAGAGAAATACAACACCCAGGAAGAACTTCTGGAAGTGTTGAACGAGTACCGCAAACGCGAGATTCCGATAGACAATATAGTATTGGACTGGCTCCACTGGGAGCAGGATTCGTGGGGCAGCCACGAGTTCGACCGCGCCCGTTTCCCTGATCCGAAGCAGATGGTGGATTCCATCCACGCGATGGACGCAAGGATCATGATATCCGTATGGCCAAAGTTCTACGTCACGACCGAGCACTACAAGGAGTTCGACGAGCATGGCTGGATGTACACCCAGGCGGTCAAGGACAGCATACGCGACTGGGTAGGCCCGGGTTACCTGGGTTCGTTCTACGACGCATACAGTGCCCCGGCGCGCAAGCTCTTCTGGCAGCAGATTTACGACCATTACTACCCTCTCGGCTTCGATGCCTGGTGGATGGATGCAAGCGAACCGAACATACGCGACTGCACGGACATGGATTACCGCAAAGCGCTTTGCGGTCCGACTGCCCTGGGCACATCAACCGAATACTTCAACGCATACGCTCTGATGAATGCTGAAGCAATCTACGACGGACAGAGAGGTGTAGAACCGGACAAGCGCGTATTCCTGCTCACCAGGTCGGGATATTGCGGGCAGCAGCGTTACAGCACCGCCACCTGGAGCGGAGACATTGCCACGAGATGGGAGGATATGCGCGCCCAGCTCACCGCCGGACTCAACTTCTGCGCCACGGGCATACCGTTCTGGACAATGGACATAGGCGGCTTCTGCGTGGAGGACCGGTACGTACGTGCGCAGCGCATCTACGACAGTACCGGCAAAGAAAACGAGGACCTGAAGGAATGGAGGGAGCTGAACGCCCGCTGGTTCCAGTTCGGCGCATTCGCCCCGCTCTACCGTGCCCACGGTCAGTTCCCTTACAGGGAAATATATAACCTTGCACCGGAAGGACACCCTGCCTACGAGTCAATGACCTACTACACGCGCCTGCGCTACAAGCTCATGCCTTACCTCTACTCTCTCGCAGCCGCCTGTCACTACGACGACTACACCATGATGCGTGCGCTGTATATGGACTTCCCGGATGACGCCACAGCACTGAATGCCGCCGACGAGTATATGTTCGGACCTGCGTTCCTCGTGGCCCCGGTATGCGAATACAAGGCTCGCAGCCGCGAAGTCTATCTCCCTGACGGGACCTGGTACAATTTCTACGATTCCCGCGCCACCACGGGAGGACGCAGCATCTGCGCAGACGCACCATACGGCCGTATGCCGCTCTTTGTCCGCGCCGGCAGCATCCTGCCTATGGGACCTGTCGTGCAGAACAGCGCCGAAAAGGGCGAAGGACCGCTCCAGATACGCGTTTACGCCGGGAAGGATGCAAGTTTCACCCTCTATGACGACGAAGGCGTAAACTACAATTACGAGAAAGGCCTCTGCTCCCGCATAAGTCTGGTATGGAATGAAGCCGAATCCACCCTCACCATAGGAGAGAGACAAGGCAGTTTCCCGGGCATGGAAGAGAGCATTGAGATGGAGATCGTAAAGGTGGATTCCAAGGGAGAAGGAAAGGCCGTCAGACTCAGCTACGATGGAAGCAAATCAGTGATAAACTTATGAAAATGGACAATATGCATATTTTAGCCCTTACTTTGCTGGCAGTCACCCTTACTGCAGGTGCCTGCCAGAAGACTCCTTCCACGGAGATGCCGGACAACACCCCGTTCAGCCTGAGTACTGAAACGGTGGAAGCCGGTTCTGAAGGCGGAAGCAGCACCATCACGATAAACTCATCTGAGAAGGTCAACATAGTGGGACTCTGCGACTGGTGCAAATATGTCCTGAGCCCGTGGAATGAAGGAAAGAGCGAACTCGAGCTCACAATTTCCGAAAACGGAAGCACGGAGAGCAGAAGTTTCAGCTTCAGCATAATATGCAAGGAAGAGAAGAAGGTGCTCACGGTGAATCAGTCCGGCAGGGAAATCAAGCCTATAGAGGAGAACGGAGCCGTGCTGTTTGCGCGCAGCCTCGGTATGGGCTGGAACCTCGGCAACCAGATGGACGCCATAATCAACGGCGTGTCTTCAGAAACTGCCTGGGGCAATCCGAAATGCACCCAGGCAACCTTCGACGGCCTTAAGGAAAAGGGCTTCGGCGCAGTACGCATACCTGTCACCTGGACAGGGCACATAGGCGAAGCTCCGGAATACAAGGTGGACGAGGACTGGCTCGCCAGGGTCAAGGAAATAGCAGGATATGCCCATAAGGCCGGTCTGAAAGCCATAGTCAACCTGCATCACGATGGAGGCTGGCTGAACATCGTAAGCCTTTCCAAGGGCGGCGAACAGGCCGAAGAGATCAAGGCACGTTACTCTGCCCTCTGGGCTCAGATTGCCGAATACCTCAAGGACGAGGAGGACTGGCTTATGTTCGAAGCTTTCAATGAACTGCACGACGGTTCCTGGGGAGGCGGAAGCAACAATAACGACGGAGGGGCCCAGTACAGGGCGATAAACGAACTCAACCAGCTCTTTGTAAACACCGTCCGCAAAACAGGTAGCAAAAATGCCGACAGATATCTCGGAATTCCGGGATACTGCACCAACCCGTCACTCACGGTAAAATATCTCGAACTTCCTGAAGACAGCGCAACGGACAGGCTTATGGTGTCAATACATTATTATGACCCTTCAGGCTTTGCATTAGGCCAGAACCCTGACTATACTGAATGGGGACATACTGGAGCAAGAGGGAAGAAGGATCCTTACCACAACGAACAATCCGTGCAGGAGTGTCTTGGCAGCGTTCGTGAGAGGTTCATAGACAACAACATACCTGTTTACTTCGGAGAGACGGGCTGCGTGAACCGCAGCGATGCAAGGTCCCGTGCATTCCAGAAATACTGGATGGAATACGTGTACAAATGCGCATCCGACAACGGAATCGCAATGTTCCTCTGGGACAACGGGGCCAAAGGAAGCGGCGAGGAGAGTTTCGGATTCATCGATCACGGGAACGGGTCGTACATCAACAATTCAAAGGAAATCATCGACGTGATGCTCAAGGCACTTGACAGGTCCGACAGCTCATACACATTGGAAACAGTTTACAATTCAGCCCCATAAATAATGGCGACACAATACGGACATTTTGACGACAGCCGCAGGGAATTCATAATCACTGACCCGAAGCTCCCGTGGCCTTGGATAAACTACCTGGGCACGGAGAACTTCTTCTCCCTGATTTCAGCCACAGCAGGAGGATACTCTTTCTACAAGGACGCGAAGTTCAGAAGGCTTACCAGATATCGTTACAACGGTGTTCCTGCCGACAACGGCGGAAGATATTTCTACATAAACGACGAGGGATGCGTATGGAATCCAGGATGGAAGCCGTGCAAGACGGAACTTGATTCCTACGAATGTGCCCACGGTATGGGATACACCCGCATCAGCGGAGAGAAAAACGGACTGAAGGCAAGCGCTCTATTCTTCGTCCCTCTGGATTGCAATGCTGAAATCCAGAAGCTAAGCCTGACCAATCTGAGCGGGAAGACAAAGAGATTTAAGCTGTTCTCATTTACGGAATGGTGCCTGTGGAACGCTTCCACTGATATGGAGAATTTTCAGCGCAACCTTTCCACCGGCGAGGTGGAAGTCGAAGACAGTGTAATCTACCACAAGACAGAGTATCGCGAACGGCGCAACCACTATGCCTTCTATGCCGCCAACCGCCCGGTGCAGTCCTTCGACACGGACAGGGAGAGTTTTCTTGGAATGTACAACGGTTTCGATGCTCCCCAGGC
>SFJB01000007.1 GCA_004555145.1 Bacteroidales bacterium
TCAGCATAACCATTAAGGCTGAGAAGAACGACACATTCGATGCACGCACTGCTAAGGTCAATGTTACAGCAGGCAAAAAGTCGGCAGTCATCACCGTCAGCCAGGCTGGAAAGGATGTGGTATTCACCCTCAGCGACCAGCAGATCAACGCCGAAACTGCAGGACTCGAAAAGACTATTGAGTTCGAAAGCAACATCGATTGGACCGCAAGTTCCGATGCAAGCTGGCTGACTGTCACCCCTGCCAGCGGAAAGGCCTCCGATGCGAAGGTCAGCATAACCATTAAGGCTGAGAAGAACACCCTGGCTAAAACCCGCAATGCCAAGGTAAGCATAAGCGCAGGCAGCAAGTCTGCTGTCATCACCGTCAACCAGGAGGCGGCTCCCGCCTATGTCAAAGTGACTCCGGCAAGCGACAAGCCTTTCGGATACAGCGGACTTGAAACAAGCATAAGCGTTGAAAGCAATGCTACCTGGACAGTCAGCTGCGACGCAGAATGGCTGGAGGTAAGCCCAAGCAATGGCGAAGGCAACGGTACAGTGAATGTCAAGGCCGGAATGAACGAAGGCAATGACAAGCGCATAGCCAAGCTCGTATTTACGGCAGCCGATGCTACTGCGGAAGTAACTGTGGAACAAAAGAGCAAAGAGACCGACGGCGACAACGAGTCCTTCGATCCGCTCCCTGGATATGAATGGTAATTTCGGAGAAGTATGAAGAATATATATAGAAATATTGCAGGACTGATGGCCATTGCAGCCACTTTCGCCTGCACGGAGAAACAGAACCTCGTTCCGGAGGCAAGGCCGGAGAATCTCAAGGAATTCAGTTTCACAGCCAGCTTCGAGCAGGATGACGCAACCAAGACCGTCCTCAACGCCGACCTTTCAGTGGACTGGGTTATCAACGACAGCATCGCCGTTTACGACGGCAGCGGAATACGCGAATTCATAGTACGCGAAATACGTGAGGACAAGACTGCTGTCATCTGCGGACTTGCAGATGCAAGTGCCAGCTCATTCTACGCAGTATATCCTAAGAAGTCCCTCCTCGAGGCCGTGGCAGATACTCTCAAACTGGCTCTCCCGGGAGAGCAGATTGTTCCGGCAGGAATGAACGTGTCCCCTGACGCCCTCGTAAGCTTCGCAAAACTCGACAGCGAGAGCGGAAGATTCAAATTCAAGAATATGACCTCTCTCGTGAAGGTCACCATACCTAAGGAGGCATCCCGTATTCTTGTCAAGAACCTCGGTGGCATCGCCTCCAGCGGCACTGCCACTCTGACTGCCAACCCGGAAGTTATCCCTGCTGTACAGGCCATAAGCGGCTCCACCACTACGTCCATAGTTCCGGAAAGCGGAAAATTCGCTGCCGGCAGCTACTTCATTCCTGTCATTCCTTCGGAGTTCCCTGCCGGAATAGCAATCTCCGTTGCACAGGAGGACGGTTATCTCGTAGCGGAAACCACTGACAGCCTTGCACTCGTGCGCAACGGCGGACTCGACTTCGGCGACATCAGCGCCAGCAAAAAAGCAATTCTTGCGCCTTTCAATATCGGCAGCGTCGAGGACCTTAAGGCCTTCACCGCCCGCGCTCCTTACTATGCAGCGACCGACGTCATCACCATCACCGCCGACATCGACCTGCAGGGAGAAGAATGGATATGCGCTCCAAACACACGCCGCTACTACGGCAGCATTGACGGAGGCAAGCACAGGATCTACAACTACATAGTAAAATCAGGTCCTGATACAGGCAATCCGAGCGATGCCGCTGTCTTCGGCCGCATCGGCTTGGGAAAGGAAGAAAGCCCGTATTTCATCAAGGACCTCGCATTCGGAAGCAAGGATTATGACTTCGAAACCAAGACCGGTACATACGACGGCGTTTCAAAAGTGATATTCAACACTCAGAACGACGGCAACAACACCTACTTCTACCCTGGAGCCATAGCTTACTGCTATGCATTCGGCACCATCGAGAACCTTGCCAGCTTCACACCTGTGGAGATTCCTGCCAGTTGCACCAGCCCTCACCGCGCGTCGCCTCTGCTCGGTACAGTAAAAGCAAACGTCACCATAAGAGGATGCTATAACTTTGGCGACATTGTCGAAGCTACGGCCACTTGCACCAAGAATCCTACCGTTGGAGGTATATCCGGTGCCCTTGACGGAGCGGATTGCGTTGTGGAAGACTGCGTCAACGAAGGAAACGTCACAGTAAGCAGTACTGTCCTTTTTGATTTCGGAGGACTCCTCGGTTACACCAATAATGTCTTTACCTGCCGTAACTGCGTGAACAAGGGCGATGTGATTGCAGTACGGAAACTTGAAAAAGACACTTATATCGGAGGAATCTCTTCACGTTGCACCAAAACAGGCACAATACTCGAGAATCTGAAGAACGAAGGAAATCTCGTGATTGAACTTTCCGGAGCTTTCAGTGTCTTTGGCGGCGGAATCACCGCAAGGATACAGGGCGCAACTGTAACCAACTGCGACAATTCCGGAAATATAAATGTGAACTACACTTGCTCGACATCCAAGAAATTTCTCTATCTTGGTGGCTGCATCGCCAACTCCCTTACAGCTGCTAACACCATTGCAGGCTGCGACAACAGCGGAGTCATCACCGTTAACGGTAAGGCTACGGGTGCATACGTCGGAGGAGTTGTCGGATACAATGCATTCGAACTCTCGATTGAGGATTGCCACAACAGCGGAAACATCAGCTACAACATCAGCGGAAATACCAAGAATGAGGGTGTATCCGGAGTCCTTATGTACTCTACTAAAAAGGTAAGTATGAAGGGATGCAGCAACAGCGGCAATATCTCTTACAATGCTCCTGTAACTACCAATACCTGCGTAGGCGGAATATCAGGAATCTTCGGTGGCAGCGGGCACAGCATTGAGAACTGCGAGAACAGTGGAAGCATCTCAGTCATAGCAGACAAAAACAGTACGGCAGGTTCACTCTGTACGCTTTCCGGAATCATCAGTTGCCTTAGCAACGCGCCTATCAGCGGATGTAAAAACAACAATTGCCTATTGGAAGCCGGAGCAGATGACGCTGCAAAAGCCCCTCTGTTCGTAGTCGGAGGAATCAGCGGAGGAAGTTACTATGTCCACGGAGCAATCACCGATTGCAGTGTAAGCGGCACCGCTATCAATACAGGCATTAATACAAAAGAAGCATACATAGGCGGAATCTGCGGCATTCTCTCGCATAGCGACATCAGCAACTGCAGTTTCGACGGCAGCATTGTTGCTTCAGGAAGTGCCAACGTAGCGGGAGGCATCGCAGGTGCCGGTCTCGCTGCAGATGCAGGGAATAACTGGAAAGAAATGCAGGCCATCACCGGAGGCAACGGGCTTGTTTCAAAAGCCAATATCACCGCAAACAATAGTCCTCTTGACAAGGTGGGAACAGTAGTGGGCTTCTGCAACAGCACCACCATCGCCACTCTCGGCGCAACGGAACCGGTTGTCGCTTCCGAGGCTACCATCAACGGAGCTGCAGGTCCTGTAATCGGATCAGCCAGCACAGGTGGACTCACCATCAATGTGGCTCAGTAAACATCCCATATCCGATGAAACCAAGGAGGCTCAGTGATGGGCCTCCTTTTTTTTCAGTCAGGAAAATTGTATTTTCGCAAAGTATATAAACTGAAGTAATATGTTCCGATACAAAGTATTCCTTGCAGTGGCAGACAAGCTGAGCTTTACGAAGGCGGCGCAGGAACTGTATATTTCGCAGCCGGCAGTTTCGAAGCATATCAGCGAGCTCGAAAAAGAATTCCAGCTGACCCTCTTCAGAAGGGAACGCGGGCAGATCAGTCTTACAAGGGAAGGCGAGGCACTGAAGCAGAAAGCAATGAAACTGATGGCCTGCAACAAAGAGCTGGAAGACGAGATGAGACTGCTGCGGGGCACAGTGGACGGAGAACTCAGACTGGGCGCGAGTTCTACCATTGCCCAATACGTCATTGCCCCTATTCTGGCACGTTTCAAGGAAATGTTTCCCCAGCTGGGAATCAAACTGGTGACAGGCAACAGCGAGCAGGTGACGGAAAGTCTGGTTGCGGAACGTATAGACCTGGCTCTCATAGAAGGGGCGAAACGTCGCAACGACCTTAGGTACAAGGAGTTCTGCAAGGATGAAATTGTGTTGGCGGGTTCATCGGCGAGCCCTCTTGAAATTGTTGACACGGAAAAGCTGAAAACGCTGCCTCTGGTTATGAGAGAACAGGGTTCCGGTACTCTGGAGGTGATTGAAAGGGCATTGGCAGACAAGGGAATCTCTCTATCTGAACTGAATATAGAACTGAGCATCTCGGCGACAGAAGCAATAAAAAGCTACCTCAAGTCGTCGCCGTCCTGCTGCGCCCTGCTCTCTGTCTCAGCCTTGCACGACGAGTTGCGCAGCGGCGAATTGAAGATTATCGACATAGACGGAATGGAGATAGTACGCGACTTCAGTTTCGTCAGCCGCCAGGGAGAACTGGCCACGGCCGGCGAGCGCTTCGTGGAATTTGCAGAAAACTGGCGAAGCGATAACCTCGGGTTATAGTTCATAACAACAAAGATGTCCACAGCACTGGTATCTGATAAGTTCAGGCACCGCCGCAAGCCGCCAGCCTCGCGGCGGTGCTGCTGTAAAGGGTGCCAGACAGAATAATTCAGAGCCGGGGATATTCATATCTTGATATGACCTTTGGAGTCTGGCAGCTGTCATCAAGTTTATAGACACGGCAACGATGGCCCCGGCGACTTACACGGATTAGGAAATGGCCGCGGAAGTCTCGAACTCTGGCGAATGTCTCAGGAAAATTCTCAAGGGAGGAATCGCACACTCCGGTAAGATAAACATCCGCGCCTGCATCAAGGACATTCCTCAGAGTAGGTTCATCCGGCTGGTGGGAATAGAAACTTTCCGAAATGACGATGCGGGGACGGAGAATGGAAAGCATTTCCGGAGTCATCGTGTTCCAGCTTAAATGGTGGTGGGCCTTCATTGCCGTAATGGGATGACCTATCGCTTTGGCAAGCGGGATCTCCACACGTCCGTTGTTGCCGGCATCCCCGCAGCTGAGATATTCGAAGGGCCCGTAATGAAGCAGAAAACCACATGAAGCCCCGTTTTCACGCATCCCACCGTCCGGATACATATCCAGAATACCATCAGGAGTCCAGACCTTTCCGTTGACACAGACATTTCTCACCCCAAACTCAGGATAATCCAAAGGGGCATATCTGAGCGAAATCTGAGAGTCAGACCCCAGTTCGAAGGCCTCGGCCGGCTTTCCTTTCAGCCATTTGAGATACGATTCAAGAGAGGCGGCGCTATCCTTAAGACGGATTGCCTCCAAAGAGACCTGATTCCTACCCTCATCATAACAGGAAACTCTATTGATTATGCGCCGGTATGGAATGCGGGAGTAGAGGGCTATGATACCGCTGCTGTCCCTCTGACCCATGTGGTCCGAATGAAAATGTGTCAACAGGGCGTAATCTATACTGTCACGGCAACACGAAGGAAGTACGGACCTGATGTAAGCCGCATATAGTTCAACCGGACGGACATCTGCGGACGGACGCGGTTCCACACTGGCATATTTTTTCGAAGCGGTGAACATTTCTCCCGCATCTACAAGCAGCGTCGTTCCGTCAGGGAATATTATGAAATAACATTCACCCCGTCCGGAACTTATGGCATGAATATCCAGGGTGCCGGGAGTCCAGGATGGCAATATGGATTTGAGTGGCGTCCTGGCCATCAGCATACTTGAGGAAAGGACGGCGATGCATCCCAGAACAAAAGTCAGCATCGCCTTCCCTCCCATCTTGAAAAAGATTTGTGCCGGAACTGCCATCAGTGGAAGTCTTCAATGTCTCCGGAACCGCCGAAGTCGATGTCGGAAGGTGGAGCAGGAGCATTGACTATCACTTTGCATTCTGCTGTAGAGGCTCCATCAATGGAAACTGCACGGATAATGGCAGTGCCTCCGGAGATTGCCGTCACTACACCTTTTGAGACCGAGGCGACACTTTCGTTAAGGGAAAGCCAAACAACATTCTCTACTACACTGTCATCTTGTACATCAAGGGCTTTGAGCACTACGTTCTGACCTATATCCAGGATTACAAGGGTTTCGGACATTCTTATCTCTACCGGATCAGGTTCAGGGATTATCTTATTCTCCTCGCCACAGGAAGAGAAGAGGCAGCAAGAGGCCGCCATCAATATGGCTAAATATCTTTTCATTTTTCAGTTGCAGTTGAAAGGTCCGTCAATCTTTGTTACTTTATAATTGAAATCACTGTCATCAAGCATATACACGAAGAAACTGTCCGCTTCCGGGGACACTCTGATCACAACGTGTCCGTTGATGCCGGCAGCTATGCCATAAACATCCTCATGGGCCTCCTGCTGCGCAGCGACGACATTAGTAAAGTAGAGATTCTTCTCTCCTACATACGAAGAATAAAAAGTCTTGAGCGCTTCTGTATTCGGTTGATCATCCCTTTCGTAGAAACTCTGGGTGACCACCACCCTTGGCATGAGTATGGACATTGCAGCCGGAGTCATGCAGTTAACAGAAAAGTGATGATTCGCCTTCATCGCCTCAATCCTTCTATTCAATGCCTTTGCCAGAGGTTGTTCAATTTTACCATTCTGCCCGGCATCGCCGCAAGTCAGATAGTCGAAGGCACCAAAGGAGAGCAGGATGCCACAAGACATTCCATTCTCGTAGTGAGCCGCCGTCCCCCAGAGATCCTGACGCTGGCCGTCAACGCATATCTCGCCGTTGACTGCTACATTGGATATCTTGAAATCCGGATAAGAGGAGGCCTTGTACTTCAGCACGAACTGAGTTTCTGAACCAAGTTTGAAACGTTCGGAGACAAGACCGTCGCGTTTAGCGTTCCAGGAAGTGAATGAAGCCAGCTGGGTATAGCCTGCAGTATAATCATTGGTCTCAAGGGCTGCGGCGGTATAATCCGGATAGCAGCGGTCCACATATTTACCGAACTTAACCAGATCGTATAAACCCATAAGACCTGTCTTGCGGTAGCCTCCTTCAGCATTCATCTCGTACTCGGAACTGTTGCAGCTACCCATATGATCGTTGTGGTAATGGGTAAGGAGCATATAATCTACCTTTCCATTGCACTGTGACGGAAGGAAATGCTGTATATATCGGCTATAGGTCGTGACAGGTGCAGTATTTGCCGGCTTACACGGCACCTTCGGGTATGAAGACTTGCCTTCACCTACATCTCCGGCATCAATGATCAATGTCGTTCCATCCGGCATTATAATGAAACTGCACTCTCCCCTGCCGCTATTGATAGCATGTATATCCAGATAGCCTTCCTTCCAATCCGGGAGAGTCTCACCTAATTTGGCCTCACTCGTTTCAGTAGAGGGTTTACCGAAGTTCGGATCCTTCTCCCAAGGCATAGGTTCCCTTTCCTGGGCGCATGAAAGCATCAGGGGCACACATAGTGCAAAAGTATTCAATATCTTTACATTCAATATCTTTACATTCATTTCTTTACAATTTTTATATCGAAAACAAAACAACGTGGTGCATTCTTGGCTCCCTTAGGGCAGGAGATTTCTATCTGGCTGTCAGGTCCTATTCCGGAAAGTTGGAAACTGAAGCGGGAATGTGGTTTGTCCGCGTCCCCGTTTGCAAGGGAGTGAGGACAATACATATCGTCAACGATAGCGAACTCGGTCGCGCCAACACTATAATCGTTGCTGACGGCTTCCTTGCCTGCAGCAGCATAGGCATCCGTATCGACGTGCGCGGAAATGATGCTGCCGCCGCCAAGGATCCTTACATATATAGGATCGACTGAAGAAGTGGAGAAACGGGCTATATCCAGACTCAGAACAGCATCACAAGCAGCGTTGAGTGAGGAGAGCTTAGGTGAGAGCAATCTTCCAGGAATAGTGCTGGAGCAGAGTTGCAGTGCGCCCGGACGCTCTCCGGCATATTCTATAGTCCATCCTTCCAGTCCCCTTTGTCTGATATATGTATCTGAAGGAACGTTTGAAGTGATTTTTTCCGGATAATCGAAGGTAAAAGAAGGATTATTGGCTGTCACGCCTCCTTTTGTTCCCGGTGTCACGCCATCCTCAGCATTGCCCTTCGTTCCGGCAATGGCAACCATATAGTCTCCACCGTTTGTACAGAGATCAAAATCCTCGTGAAAGATGAGAGATTCGTCAGCTTCCCTGCGTATTTCGAAATAATATATCGGCTTGTCGCCGCTGTTGTCGATACGTACAAAAACGCGTCCGGCCGTAGCCGAATAGAAAAAATCATTGCCACCATCCGTTTTAAGGGCCATCTGGCCTATGGCTCGGGAAACAGTGTAATGGTAATCGGCATTCGCAGTAGCAGCGGAGGCAATATTGTAATATGGCAGGCCGCAGTTAGCATTCCTCACTTCTCCGACGCCTCCGGCTCCACTTAGGCTTGCAAAACCGTACTCGTCATCACCTATGCTTACAACAAAGTCCGATGCAACACTGAATTCTATGTCGCCTTCATATATATTGCTTCCTTCAGCAGTTTCGGAAAGCAACTGTCCAGCCACCTTCACTTCCAGTCCGGCAGGCTTCCAGTCATCAGGAAGCATATCCGCATCACTGCCCTCGACACTGAAAATACCGGCCCGTTCGACAGTCACCGCGCCGAGTTCCCTGGTCTTGGTAGAAGAGGTCGTATGATAAACAAGTTTGACATCTTCCGCACTGAAAGGAAAGCAGGTAAAATAGTAGTCGCCAGCCTTGAGTACAGATTCCAAAGAATTGATACTCAATATATTTCGGGAGTTTCGCGGACTAACAGATGCTGTCTCGGGATCAATTTCCGCATCACCGGCAACAGCGCAGCCAGAAGGTGATTCCAGGCTTACTGAAACGACATCCTCCCCGGCTACACTGAACTTGACAAGACCGCAAACCTGGCGGAAATATAGTTTCGCAGTACCGTCTTCGGCAAGCTTTGCGCTGGATACCATTATGGCAAGGTCATCGTCGAAACTGCCGGAGACCGCCTTCTGGGAATCAGGAAGGGTGAGGGGAATCCTGGAGGTGGAATTATATTTCAAATTGTCGCTCCATGGGTAAACGGCCGATACGCTGACAGTACCATACGGAACTTTTCCTGTAAACACGGCATTTTTCCCTTCCTGGGAAGTTGCAAAACGTGAAGCTGTTCCCTCACAGTCAGCGAAGACAGCTATGGCGTCTCCCTGAAGCCATAGAACGCTCTTGCCGTCAAGTACAGTACGCGTGCCGTCGGAAGCGGAGGCCTCGGCAATAAGTTTGCACTCAATATCATTCTGAGGAAGAACTTCTCTCTGGCAGGCTGCTGTCGCAACAAGAGCGGCAGCGAATAAAAGATGCCTTGTTTTCATAAGCTATTCTCTTGATTATCAGTTAAGTACAGGACGTATACAGAAGCCGGCGCGACGATCATAGGCATAGCCCTTGACATGTCCATAACTCCTTCCGGACTGGGTGAACTCGAGAATGTCCGAATATTCATATTCTGCGCCTTCCGCCTTCGATGCCCAGGACTGGGAGGCGACAAATGACTTGTCCACTGCTCCACCTGTCCAATAGCAGCCCTGAGTACGGAAACTTATTACGGTCACACTGGAATCTGCCCTTCTGCCTGCGCAAGGGAGGAAGAGGCCATTCTCCAACTGTTCGGAAGATATTTCGCTGTCAATGCTATTGAACTGAGGGCTCTGAGGATCTGCAGGCTCGGTAAAGAGAAGACCCCAAACCTTCATTCCGTCAGGAGCAAGGATGTGACCATACTGTATGTCACATTCCTTCAGACTCTCGATTTCTTCAAGGGTAGGAAGACGGTACTGGCCGCAGGATGCCCAGAAGGCCAGGTCGCCATATTTTGCAGCGCCGAAGTCTGTCGTTTGATTTCTGCACTCCCTGTCGGTAAAGAGTTTCCCGCTGATTGAGAAATCGCCGGAAGGTGCCGCGAATGACCCGGTGGCATTGGTGTATGGATCTTCTATTCCGCCGAAATTGAAATGATTGCAGTGTCCTTCATCAAGATCAAAGCGCATTTGGGTGGCGGCTGCAGGGTCGTAGCTGTATGAGCCGTTGGCCTTGAGCTCGTAATTATATGAGAACCACTGTTCAGGAGCCAGCTCCCACCCGGCCTGCCATCCCTCAAGGACAGCGGAAGAATTGCGCTGAAGATTTCCCTTGCACCAGGACACTCCGTTGAGCGTAATAAAATCAGAGACTATCTCCACATCTTCAAGGGTCTTCTCCAATGATTTCATTGAGGCCCTTTCTGCAATAAAGGCTGCCTGCAGCACCGGCTGGCAGGAGATGGAACGTCCGTCCTTATCGAAAATCTCCACAGAGAGATTTCTGTACTCAGCGACTGGCAGGAAGAAATTGAGGTTCAGTTTCGAAGATGATTTTGGCAGTCTGTAATCCAGGGTGCCTTCCCCGACAGGGGCAGTGATACCCACCAGGGCAACCTCTGAAGGTTCGAACACAAAATCGCCGCTGAGACTGCGTCCTTCTTCACTAAAATGTATGGAGGCTCCCACCGGAGGAAAATTGGAAAGTGTCAGGGAAACACAGGATAATGTGTGTCGGAAACATATTTCCCAACTGTCCCCGATAGAGGCAACCATTATGCCTTGAAACGTTGCATCAGAAATCTCAGAAGGAATGTTTGCGCTTACCAAACCGTCATTCGCCGGATTAATGGCCGAGGCAGGATAGATTGCGCAGTCTCCAAGAGTCCTTCCCTGAGGGATTTCCCCCTTGAAGAAGGCGCGTATAGTGTCTCCTGTCCCTGAGAGAGCGAAATTGACGAAGCTGCCGTCATCCAGACGCACTGCTATCTCATCTCCGGACTTCCATATCCCATAACCCGAGGAGGGCATTACAGCCTTCGTGGAGAAGTTTTCCATCGAAGCCAGCAGTGTCACTTCACCCTGACGTTTGAGTGTGCCGTCGGGTTCATAGTTCTGGTCATCAGGGGCCTTCGTACAGGCCGCTGCAGCCAATGCCGCAATCGCAGCAAGTTTGATTATTCTCTTCATAATATCAATATCCAGGATTGTTGTTTTCCTCCCCGATGAGAGGGTTGGTTATCATTTCGGTATATGGGAAAGGCCAGAGTTCATCCCTGCCCACGGTGAAAACAAGGGTACGGAGTGTCCTCAGATTAAAGGAAGAGCCGTCCCAGGTAAGGGAAGGATCGTAGCTGACTATCCAGTTGTCATCGATCACAGGTACTGCATTAGGTACAGCATTATTGAAGGCCGGGGCATACTGCGGGCCATTCACTGCCTTTGCCGCCAGGACGACCCCGTTCTCGTCTTTCCAGCGTCTGAGATCGAACCAGCGCATACCCTCGTTGCAGAACTCCACTTTTCTCTCGTAGCGCAATGCCTTCCTGAGTCCTTCCTTGCTCATATCCTTGACCGGAGGCATATTCACCCTCTCACGGACCTGATTGATATCAGAGGCCGCACGCTCCAGGTCTCCGCCTTCCATCTCTATGTTGGCTTCGGCATCGATAAGCAGGAGCTCGGCATATCGCATTATGCAGCAGTCGAGGTCATCCTGATATCCCGTACCGGTAATCTGGCCATAATATGCGGGATCGCTGTACTTGCGCCAGAGATAGCCTCCCGGACCGCTTTTGCCGTTAGGGCCATATTCGCTCTTGTTGCCTATGACGTCGTTATTGTTGAGTTTTGCCCCACTTATGAAGTCATTCACGGTCGTGACATTGGTCGCGGTATTGAATTCTATGCCCATGCAACGTGTGTCGTTGCGCAGACAGTAGAGATCGAGTCTCGGATCCCTGTTCTTCCACGGATCCCGCCAGTCATAGAGCGGAGATTCTGTTACAGGCAGTCCGTCCGTACACTGGAAACTGTCCATCAGAGCCTGAGTAGGGCCAGCGCCCGCCGCACCGTTGTGAACCCTCGACGCGAAAGTATATATTCCGTGGTGGACGGAGCTGGCAGCAAGTTTATTGAAGGATACCGCCCACATCCACTCCGCGCTGGAATCCTCGGCCTGGAATCCGAACAGAGGGGTCTGATCTGGTTCTCCATCGAGAGCGGTGGGATAGTAGGTACAGTCCAAAGGCGTCAAAGAATATTCACCCGTGGAAAGGTCCATAGCGATACGGGAATATTTCGCCGCCTCGGCATAGCGTCCCCAATGCAGACATATCCTCGCCTTCAGAGTATATGCAGCCGCACGGCCCAGCCGTACGTTGCCCCAGGTCTGTTTCGGCCAGCGGACGGGCAGACTGTTTAGCAGGGCGTCATCCATATCGGACAGAATGCGATCTATCACCTGCTCGCGTGGCATACGGGCATAGGCATAGTCATTCAGGGACAGGCAATGGTCTATAAAAGGAATGTCGCCATAGAACTGGCAGGCCATATCATACATATATGCCCTTATGCAGAGCAGTTCCGCCTTTATCTGGGAATAGCTTTCCTCGCTCATACGGTCTCTGATGTCATCCAGCTTGTCCAGAACGAGGTGCACGCGGCCGACGGTCTTATAGATTCCCGAATAAAGCGAGCCCACGGTGCTGCTTTGAGAAGTTATGGTCGAAGTCTCAAACAGAGCCCACTCTCCAAGTTTGACGCTGCGGGTGCATCCTATGTCAGTGACATGGTCGAGGAAACGGTAAGGGAAGGGATTATACTGGGCCTGGAAACTGCCGTTTCCAAGATTCTTGTAAGACACAAGCAGTCCGCTCAAAGCCTCTTCCTCACTTGCCGGGAAAGTACCTGTGGAAGGGCCATTCAGGTAAGGGCGGTCCAACATCGAGTCACATCCCGCACCGACAAGCAGCGATGCTGCTAAGATTATAATAGTACTTAACTTTCTCATTGTCATTAAAATTTGAGTTCGACACCGAAGGTATAGCTGCGCACGAGCGGGTAGTTGCTTGCAAACGCACCGGTAGTGACTCCGTCGCTTCCACCGGAATACTGGTTTTCCGGATCATAGCCCTGATAGTATCGGGTGATGGTAAAGAGATTGGTCGCATTTGCGAAGAAACTTACCTTGGCGATTTTTGCCTTGCTCAGCACGCTGTCCGGGAGTGTGTAACTGAGTTGCAGATTCTTCAGACGGCAATATGAGGCATTGCCCATCCAGAAAGTGGAGATCTTGGTATTCAATGTGTTGCTGAGTCCGTAACTCATACGCGGGAAGCGTCCGTCCGGAGTCTCGGGAGTCCATCTGTCAAGATGTTCCTTCCTGAAGGTTCCACCCTGCTGGCAAGGCTGGGTATAATAACCGCTGAGATAGGCATCCGCCTTTCCCACACCCTGGAACTGGGCATTCAGCTGCAAACCCTTCCAGCCGAAACCGAGATTGAAACCATAGGTATAGCGCGGTATTGTGCTTCCCATAATGGTTTTGTCATTATCGTCAATCTTGCCATTGTTATCAATGTCCTTATAGACCAGGTCTCCCGGTTTCGATTCCATATTGTACTGAGGGCAATTGAGGTTCATCCAGTCCGCCTGTTCCTGAGTGCGAATCATTCCCAGACAAATCAGACCGTAAAGGGAGTTGATTGCATTGCCTTCCTGATTGCGAATAACGCCGCTGCCTCCAGTAGTGCCCTTCATATCGATGATTCTGTTGTGTACGTCGGACAGATTCGCACCCACGTTCCAGTTGAAGTCACCTGCCGCATCACTGTAATCGATGCCAAGTTCCCAGCCGCTGTTGCGTACTGATCCGGCATTCTGATAAGGTGCTCCGAGTCCAATGGACTGAGGGATGTCCAGTTCCATCAGAATGCCATAGGTGGTCTTACGGTACCAGTCGGCAGTAAGAGTCAGTTTATTCCACAGCGCAAGGTCAAGACCAATGTCATACATCTCGGAAGTCTCCCAGCTTATATCCTCGTTTGCCAGGGTATTCAGGCCGACTATAGGATAAAGCTGATCGCCTGCATAGATGGAACTTATGGTAAGAGTCTGGATAGTTGGATAATAATCCGAGCCTATGTTCTGATTTCCGAGCTGGCCGTAGGAAGCCCTGATTTTAAGTTCGGTGAGTATATCCTTGACCGGAGCCATCCATTTTTCTTCCGTTACGCGCCAGGCAGCCGAAACCGAAGGGAATATGCCCCATCGGTGCCCCTTTGCAAAACGGGAGGAGCCGTCGAAACGTATGTTCGCTTCAAAAAGATAACGTTCCCTGAAGTTGTAGTTTATACGTCCGAAATAGGAAAGCAACGCCCACTGGTAGCGCGCCCCTCCCGCCTGCTGGAATTCATTTGCCGCACCGGCATTCAGAACGTCGTAGTCGGGATACGAATAATCCCTGCGATAGCCGGAAAGTGTCTTTTCGTTCATGGTCTCGTAGGACATTCCGAGCAGGACACGGAGGTCATGCGAGCCCATCTTGCGTCCTGCAGTAGCGGTAAACTGCCAATTGCCGTAATATGATTGGCTGCTGCTCTCAGTCAAGCTCCCGTATTCCGCATTGGATGCATTGGAAACCGTACCGTGTGCATCAGAATAATAGGTCACGAGTCTGGTGTAGTTGTGGACATTGTTCATCACGAAGCGAGGTGAGACCGTACCTTCAAGTGTAAGCCACTTGAAAGGTTCCCAGCTAAGTGACATAGTGGCTGCAAGACTCAGGTTATCCCTTTTGATGTTGCCACCCTGGCCGTCTTCCACCATAGGAAGTATATTGAGAGTACCTCCGGTAAAGGCAGCGTAATTCCCGTCGGACCACTGGGCCAGCATAAGCGGGTCACGGGCATTCATAAAATTGAATACACCGCTCTGGTTGGGAATCTGGTTGCGATGACCGTAGATAGCAGACAGGTCGAAACGGAAATGCACATTATGTCGCAGCTCCACATTCATATTGTTGCGCAAGTTCCAACGGCTGTAGTCAGTGTTCCTTATGATGCCGTTCTGGTCCAGATATCCCAGTGAAGTCATCATACGCACCTTGTCAGTGCTGGTGGTCAGCACCAGATTGTGATTGTGGACCAAACCGTTTCCGTTGAGCAGGCGGGACTGCCATTCGGTGATGGGATAGGCATCCGGATCGAGAAAATTGTTTTCGTGGTAGTGAGCAATGTAATCGTCGGTATATATGGATATACCTCCGTCGTTCTCAGTAGCCTCGCGGGACAAAGTCATATATTCTTCGGCATTGACAAGTGCCGGCAGGGCTGTCGGAGTCTGAAAGCCGACATATCCCTTGTAGCTGATGGATGTCTTGCCCTTTACTCCGCGTTTCGTAGTTATGAGTATGACACCATTGGCCGCACGGGAACCGTAAATTGCGGACGAAGCCGCGTCTTTCAAAACTGAAATCTTGTCTATCTGGCTGGCATCTACGGAATTGATATCTCCCTGCACGCCATCGATGAGCACAAGGGGAGATGCGCTGGACCCTCCGAAAGTACCGATTCCACGTATGCGTATGGTACCCCCGTCAGCACCTGGAGCACCGCCTGCCGTAGTGACTGTCACACCGGGCATAGAGCCCTGCAAGGCAGTGGATGCCTGAACGATAGGTCTGTTTTCCAAATCCATGGAACCCATCGTGGCGACTGAACCGGTAAGATTGACCTTCTTCTGGGTACCGTATCCGACGACAACGACATCATCCAGCAGATTTATGTCCGGATGGAGACTGACATCGATGCGAGCCCTGCCGGAGACTTTCTGGTCCTGATTCACGAAACCTATGAAAGAGAAAATCAAGACGGCATCAGAGGGGACTTCTATTTCAAAGCTGCCGTCAGCGGACGTAACCTGACCATTCAAAGTCCCCTTCTCAAGCACACCCGCCCCGGGCAAGGGTTCTCCGTTCTCATCCGAGACGAAACCCCTTACCGTGAGCGTTTCTTTCTGATGCTCTTTGCTTTTCGAAGAAGGGATCTCCTGTTTGCGGCTGACTGTAATCGTCTGACCCTCAACATTCCATTTCACATTCTGTCCCGCAAAAATCTGGGACAGGACAGAATCCAATGAGGCATCCTTTGCCGACACGCTCACCTTCTTCGTCAGATCTACAACCTCGGCCTCCAGACTGAATGAATAGCGGGTTTCGCGGTTGAGAATCTTCATCGCCTCCTGCACACTGACATCCCTTGCGTTAATGCTGAGCTTCTGCGCACGACAGATTAAAGAGCCCGGCAGGAAAAGCAGGGACACAAGCAGGATTTTAAGGAATCTTGGCATAGTGTTTATCATAGTGATTATTTTTATAGATTGCGGGATATGGTAAACAGACGCTCTCCCTGTCTGTCCACATACATCGAGTTCCCCGCCAGTATGGACAGTATCTGTTCAGGAGTCTCTCCATTGGTGAAATATGAGAAATAGCGTTTCCCGGCAAGGGAGTCATCAAGAATGACTACCCTGATGTCGAAATACCTCTCAAGTTCGGCGCATATCTCAGACAGGCTTTCATTGTTGAATCTCAAGCAATTGATCCCTGCGGCCCCGTCATATTCCTCTTTGTCAAAAGAACCGACGCTGCATTCCCCGCTGAGACGGTCATAACGCAGCATATCCCCCGGTTTCATATCCATTTCCCGAGTCTTCTCCTCTCCGAGCATGACACGGACGGAACCATCCAGGAGGCATAGTTCAATCTGCTCTGCGTCACTATAGGACTTGAAATTGAAACGGGTACCGTAAACCCTGACCTGTACATCCGCACTGTTAATGACAAAAGGATGGCGAGAATCTTTGGCAATCTCCGCAAACAGCTGTCCGTCAGCGAACACCACCCTTTCCTTTCCGCAAAACCTGTCGGGATATACGAGCTGCGAACCTGGAGAAAGAGTGATCACGCTTCCGTCGGAGAGGGTAACGCTTCTGGTCTGGCATGCAGGTACGCGAATCTGCCTGTACTCCAACTGGCCGGAATTCCCGACAAGTATTGCCAGCGCGCCCGCCATTGGGAAAAGGAGCAGAACGGCGGCGAAGGCCAGCCATTTCCACATCCTCCGACTCTTTTCATGGTCAACCATCCCAAGGCGCAGATGCAGCTTTTCGAGGGCTTTCTTCAATTCTTTTTCCGGAATCCTGCCGCTATCGAAAATCTGTTCGCATCCAGCAAGGAATTCCGGGTCGTCAGGATGTTCTGCGACATACATCTGAACCCTGAGCCTTTCCTGCTCATCCAGTTCATTCCCCAAATACTTTTTTATCTGTTCTTTACTCATCTTTATATTTCTATGATAGGTTCTTTCTCAAGCTCTTCAGTGCGAGTTCCAGATGTTTGTCAACCGTTCTCAACGATATATTGAGCTCTTTTGCTATGCTTTCCCTGTCCATTCCGTTGCGACGGCTCATCACGAAGACACGTTTCCTCATAGGAGGCATTTCCTCCACCAGGCGTTCGAGTTCAGAGTTACGGTCAGTAAGAAGAATCTCCTCGCCGGTCACATTGCTCTGGGGTTCAGAAATATCTCCCACAACGGAGAGCAGGGCTGTTCTCCTGGATTTCAGGTAATTTATCGAAGCATTGCGTACCGAGGTGAGTATAAGCGACCTGATAGATTTGGAAGGGTCCATCTGTGAGCGGTTCAGCCATATCTTAAGGAATATGTCCTGAGCCAGGTCCTTTGCATACTCCCCATCCCCTATGATGGCTTTTGCCAAAGAAACGGCAGGAGGATAATATCTGCCGAACAGGACATCGAACGCATCAATGCTGTCCCTGTCCCGAATAAGTGTCATCAATTCGTGGTCTTCCATTCGCGCAAGTGTGTTACCATAAATGATACAAGTTCAAAAAGGCAATTGCGTAATGGTGTACCTCCAAAAAACGCAATTACACGTTAAATACATACCAAATACGGCAGGGCACATCTGCCCTGCCGTATTCCGATCATCGACGGTTTGCCGGGCTGCTATAGCATCACCGACATTTCAGGCAGAGGCTTGGCCTCGTTGGCAGGGTCACCGGCAATGCGGGAAACGCATTTGACATTAGGGTGGTCGAACCACTTGCCATTCACCTGATACTCGGAACAGCAGCGCTGGCGAACCACGAATTCGTCAGTAGGATTCTCCAGGTTGACAGTGAACTCGACAATCTTCTGATCAGTGGTGAAAGAAATGTTGTAATCTATGATTTCCCCGCTGAGAGAAAGGGTCTCGGTCTTCTTTTCGAACGCCGGGACAGGCCTGAACTCCTCTCCGTCCTTATATTCAATCATCCAATACTTCGCACCGTAAGAGCCGGGATTATAGGTGTATATGATATGCAGGCGGGTACCCTCCGCAAAGCGGTTGCCGCCGAGAGTCTCGAACTGCCAATAGTCCCCGGGCATAGGCCCGCTCATAACCGGCTGGCCACCGTTGCTGACATTCAGGATGGAAAGTCCGGCCGCATCACCCGGCCAGGCAGTCTTGTCGATCTGCACATAGCTGAGCTTACCGTTCCCCTCTTCGTTGGCCATATAATAGCCACGCTCCCCGGCCTCGTTGCTGTAGCGGTAAACGCCCGGCTCGTTCTGTCCTGTCCAGGTCAGAATGCAACCATCAGCCTTCGCTCTTTCCGGGGTGAAATACCACTTGGCCAACACCTTGCGTGGATCCCCCTCTTCGTCTGCAGGCTTCTCGAAATAGGAAAGGTCCGTGACCTGATAAGGATGGAGGCAGGCCTCGTGTGCGGCAGTCTGGCAGAGCAGGGCCTTAGCTTCGGAAATGGATTCCGGATGATAGCTGTTTCCGACAACGCTCTTGCCCATAATCTTCTCGAACCAGAGACAGGCGGCGGTATAGCGGCCGGTGGAATAATTCAGATGCCATCCGTCCCTGGTGAGATTGTCTCCGAGATAGGAACTGCGGGCATTCTGTATGGCATCCATACAGTTCATAAAGAGTTTGAACTCCGTATGGGCGGCAAGTACCTCCTTCGTGGCAGAGCATATCATCTGATACATCAGTTCCTGGTCATAATTGTAATAGCTAAACTTGACTCCGGTGTAGTCGCTTTTCGCAGCCCACGGAGCGTGATAGACCAGTCTGGCATCCGGACACTTCTCCTTGAGGACTCCGAGCAGATTGGTCAGGGCCGGTTCCATCGAATGGCTCACCGAACCGAGGCTGGAGTTGTAAAAGCCGTGATAGCCGGCACCTTCCTGAACACTGATAAAGGTCCAGTCTTCATCTGCGAGAGCCGATGACATTTTCGTGGAGCCAGTGGTGGTTTTGACGCCATCCACAATCTTGCGATAGCTGTAAGCGGCAGCATCGCTCAGCGCGTTCTCGGCATGGGTAGCCAGAGGACAGCCTCCTATATAGAGGTTTCCTATGATGACATCCTTCCCCTCGGCGGCAAAGAGGCCGTAGAGCTCCTGTTCCACAGCGTCAGCCGAGAAACTGTTGCCAATCGCGAGTATCTTTACGACGTCCGGCAGCTGGAACTCATCCCCCGGCTTGTCCGGCTCTTCAGTACCAGGTTTGTCCGGTTCCTCGGTATTTGGCTTGTCCGGGTCCGTATTGTCCGGGTTGCAGGCGCAGAGCACCATAAGCGCCGTCATCGCGGCAAAAAGCGGTCGAAAATTCATAATTATGCGGTTAGTAACCAATATGCTATTTATAGAACTCCTTGTACCAGCGGGCAAAGCGACGGAGTCCCTCCCGCAGAGGGGTGTGCGGACGGAAAGCGAAGTCGCGTTCGAGAGGAGCAGTGTCTGCGAAGGTAACCGGTACGTCGCCCGGCTGCATAGGCACCAGTTCCTTGTGCGCCTCGAAATCGTAGTCGGCCGGAAGCACTCCGGCAGCGACCAGCTCCTCCTGGAGAATGGTAACGAAGTCAAGAAGATTTTCCGGCTGGCTGTTACCTATATTATATACTGCATAGGCCGGAACGGGAAGACCGTCCTCGCCTGTGGAGCGCGCAGGGGCCTTTGCCATTACCCTCAGCACTCCCTCGACTATGTCGTCGATGTAGGTGAAGTCGCGCTTGCAGTTTCCGTAATTGAAAATCTTTATTGTTTCTCCCCTGAGCAGCTTGTCCGTAAATCCGAAGTAAGCCATATCCGGACGGCCGGCAGGACCATACACCGTGAAGAAACGCAGGCCGGTGGACGGAATGTCGTAGAGCTTGGAATAGGAATGGGCCATCAGCTCGTTGCTCTTCTTGGTAGCGGCATAGAGGGAAACAGGATTGTCAACCTTGTCGTCCGTAGAGTAAGGAACCTTCTTGTTCGAACCGTAAACCGATGAAGACGAGGCATATACGAGATGTTCCATACGTTTGTCCCAACGGCAGCCCTCGAGTATGTTATAGAAACCCACGAGATTGGACTCGATATACGCGCCAGGGTTGGTGATGGAGTAGCGGACGCCCGCCTGGGCCGCGAGGTTCACGGCGATATGCGGTTCATGCTCGGCGAATATGCCGTCCACCAGCGACTTGTCGGCAATGTTGCCGCGATACATTACGAAACGTCCGTCGGAGACCTTGTCGATTTCCTTCAGACGCCACTCCTTTATTGATACGTCGTAATAGTCATTGAGATTGTCTATGCCTATGACTTTGATGTCCCTGTTCTCCCTGAGCAGTCTCAGAACAAGGGCGGAACCGATGAATCCGGCTGCTCCGGTCACCAGTATGCATTTTCCTTCGAAACTCATATAGTGATAAGAATTATTTGCTAAACAAAACGCGCCCCGTCATCCGGCTGCACCCAGAAAACCTTGAAAGTCTTCTCGTATTCGGGGAACTCCTCGAGATAGCGCCTGGTCAGCTCGCGCTCCACATCTTCCTTATGAGCGGGATCCACCAGGGCTATGACAGCGCCCTTGAAGCCGGCGCCGCTGAAACGTCCGCCGTAAACACCCGGCAGGCTGCGCAATATCTCATATATGCCTATAAGCTCCGGCGAACCGCATTCGTAATTGTGTATTGATGATTCGCAAGAGTCGAAGCACAGTTTCCCAAAGAGTTTAAGATTACCCGTCTCCCAGGCCGTAACTCCCTGACGCACACGACGATACTCAGAATAGAAATGCTCCGCGCGACGGGCGAAACGCTGAGGCATAGCTATGCGTGTCTTCTCGAAAACAGCCTTCGGGATGTCACGAAGGAAAGTCTTGTCGAAAGGCTTCAGCGGCTGGTCCATATAGGCGAGCATATTCCAGGCGGCCGTCTTGCACTCGAAAACACGCAGATTGTAGTCGGAGTTGACCAGGCTGCGGGTGAGGCCGGAGAAGAATATGCCTATCTCGAAAGGAGGCATATCCGGGTTGCGGGCGATAACGCGGTATTCGTTGCTGTCGCAGTCGAGGAAAAGCAGACCGTCCCTGCGTCCCAGCGCAATACAGGCCTGGTCAAGCAGACCGTTGTTCAGGCCTATGTACTCGCGCTCCGCCTCCGAGGCGATCTGAGCCACTTCAAAAGGCTGCAGCTCTATGCCGTTGGCCCTGGCGAAAGCCATCACATAGGCGATGAGCACGGCTGCACTGCTGCTCAGTCCGCCCACCGGGAGCGAACCGCGTATGACGCCCTCGATGCCGCGGGTGAGGCGGAAACGCTTCTGAAGCGCGTACTTGGCGCCGCGGGCATAGTCGCCCCATTGCTTCTGACGCACCTGCGCCGGCACCGTAATGTCAAACTCCAGCTCTCCCCCGAAGGTCTCGGAAGAAAGTTTCACCAGCGTATCCTCCCTGACATCGAAAAAAAGGTCCACGCCCTTGTCTATGGCGAAGCCCGTCACCAGACCGTGCTGATGATCCACGTGAGCGCCTATAGGGCAGACGCGGTAAGGACTGAAAATATGATACTTATATGCTTTCATACTTTTACTTTCCGTAGAGTTCGCAGGCCTGGCGATAGGTGTCCGGGCTGCCTATGTCGAAGCGGCCGCCATTCATTTTCCAGGCATATATGTCCGTCCTGTCCACCATATAGTGGGCCAGGTTCCCGGGCGCATCCCTGCCGCAGCCGTCGTCCACGCTGCCGCGCACCAGAGGCAGGTCTTTTTTTAGATATATATAGAAAGGCGGCACTGCCCAGCAGCTTTTCGGTTCCTGCGGCTTCTCGGCCATTTCCAGCACCCTGCCGTCGTCGTCGAGGAGCACGACACCCGTACGGCGCAACTTCTCCACGTCCTTCTGCTCGTGGCACATTATGCAGCTGGCGTTACGGGAATATGCGAAATCCACAAAGTCGCGCATAGTGAAAAAGAGCAGATTGTCGGCCGCAACGACCAGGATGTCGTCATCGACGGAAAGCTTTTCCATAGCGAAAAGCAGGTCGCAGACTGCCCCGAGCCGCGTCTCATTGGTCTCGGTGCCGTCATCTACTATGGTTATGGGACAACGGTAGCTGCAGCCCTCCGCCCACTCGCGGAATATGGGGGCGAAACGGTGGTTTGTAACGATAATATGCCCGTCAACGGCTTCAATGCGGTCAATGTCGTCCAGAAGACGTCCCAGGATAGTATTGTCTCCGATTTTCAGCAAGGGCTTCGGAAAATTGCGCGTCAGTTCCCCCAGACGGGTGGCATAACCGGCGGCGATGACTATGTTTTTCATAAGCGGCAAATAGCTTTGCTCATATAAGCACTTGTAAAGTTAAGAAGCTTTTCTCAATTTTGTGAAGATACACAAAGATATTGTAATATGGAACCCGGAAAGACTACGAAATACAGCGAAAAACTGGCCCGCTACATACTCATAGCCGCCGCTGTCGTGCTTCTCGCCCTCATTTGCCGCACATTCAGCAAGGTACTGATCTACATAGCCGCCGCAGGCGTGGTTTCCCTCATTGCCCAGCCGCTTATGGCCTTGCTGCGAAAGATAAGGATCAAGGGGAAGTGCGCGCCCGACTGGCTGCTGGCCATAGTATCGATCCTACTCATAATTCTGATACTCAGCGGTTTGATAGCCGGCCTCTCCCCTGTTGTCAAAGAACTTGTCAAAGACATATCCGCAGCTGCGGGAGGCACTTCGCTGGACGGGGTTTCTGAAAACCTTGCGCTTTTCAACGCCTTTCTGAGGGACAGTTTCAACCTGGACAGCGACTTCCGCATTGAAATGATAGTGCTGGAACAGCTGCGATCCCTGCTGGACATGAACATTTTCGGCAATGTGATAGGTTCCGTGGCCTCAGCCGTGGCGAGCATAGGGATAGGTGTATTCAGCGTGGTCTTCATTTCCTTCTTCTTCATCAAGGATGAGGAACTGCTCTCCAGAATGATATGCGCTCTTACGCCCGACCGTCTGGAAGGGAAGGTGACCGCGGCCCTCAGCGATGTGGAGAAACTGCTTTCCCGCTATTTCATAGGCCTTATCATAGAGATGAGCATTGTGGGCGCGATTGACTTCCTGGGACTCTGGGCCATAGCCAGATTGGACTTTGAAACGGCCATAGGCATAGGATTCCTTGCGGGAATGCTCAACATCATCCCTTACGTAGGTCCGCTGCTCGGCGGAGCAATAGGCACCGTGCTCGCGATCACGATACGCTATTGCAGCGGAGGAAGCGTGGGACTGGATGTCAACTTCTGGCTCTTCCTCGTCATACTTATCTGCATTTTCGCTGTTGCCCAGCTGGTTGACAATTTCATACTCCAGCCGCTGATCTATTCCGCCAGCATAAAGGCCAGCCCGCTCGAGATTTTCATCGTCCTGCTTATGGCAGGAACCATATCAGGCGTTGCCGGAATGCTGGTAGCCATACCTGCCTATACGGTAATACGCGTAGTGGCAGCCCGCTTCTTCCCGGATACAAAATTGATACGCCGACTGGTCGGTGAACCATCGTCCGAGCAATAGCCCATCCGGCTTACAATCTGATCACAACAGCAGAAGCCGGACCTATGCTGAGTTTCTGCCCCTTCTGTACCCTGAGGGTATAGCGTCCGGAACTGAGAAGTACCTCCGGAACGTAGAGTTCACCATCTGAGGCGGAACGGAGATCTTCAAGTCCGGCAGCGGCAAGGGTCTCCCCTATGTTCACGCTGCGGGACTTGTCTGTAGGGTTCAGGACTACCATAAGACTCTCACTGCCATTGGAACGCAGATATATCATAGGATAAGGCCTGGCCTCATCGAAGACAGGGATGAAACGGCTGTCAGCCCAGAGGGCTGGATGTGCCTTGCGCAGGGCTATCAGACGACGGCTGTGGTTCAGGATGGAAGCCTCGTCCTTCTCCTGGGACTCGACAGTAATGCTGCCCCTGGCTGTCGTGGATGCCTTTCCTGCCTCATAGGCCTGTTTCCACTCGAGATACTCCGGGTAACTTGAGGCAGGGGTCCATTCAGGGCATACAGGCAGATAGAGTTTCTCAGCCGGGCAGTCGCTGAAACCGGCATTTGCACTCTCATCCCACTGCATAGGGGTACGGGCGCCGGCCCTTTCCTTTCCGTTGTGGTTGGCGCCCTCTACGTTAGGGAGTGAAACCAGGGAACGCATTCCTATCTCATCGCCGTAATAGAGTACAGGCAGAGGCATAGTCAGCACCCAGGAAAGCATTACCTTGAGTTGCTCGGGATCATTGCGCGGACCGACGTTGATACGCAGATGGTCGTGGTTGCCGGAAATTGTGGCGAACCAGCCGAGCTCCGAGGTAGCGTCTAGGCAGTCGGTGAAATAGTCGTAATATTCCCTGAGCATATCGGATGCATCTGTCTTGCGGTCTATCCTGTCCTCCGGCCACGGATTGCCATACAGGTCGCGAAGCGAAGGCTGGCCGCCGTCGAGGCTGAAATAGCTGCCACCGTAAGCCTGGTGCTTGCGGTCGAAATAGAGACGACGGTTGTGGGACTTGACGCTGTTCAGATCCATATCCACATTGTAACCGGCTGCAAGGCAGTACTTCGGATCGCCCCACTCCGCCATCAGCACATGGTCGGGATAATTGGCGTCAGACCACTCACGCACCTCGCGCCAGAGATTCATGATCTCCTTTTTGTCCCTGTCGTTCTTCACGAGGCTTGCAGCCATATCGACGCGGAAGCCGTCCACTCCCTTGCCGTACCAGAAAGCGATGATGTCCTTGAGTTCCTGACGCACGGCCTTCGGTCCCGGATCGTTCACGCCCTGTTCCCAAGGGTGCGCAGGATCCGGATTTGCGTAGCCGTAGTTCAACGCAGGCTGGCAGGCGTAAAAGTTCTTATAGTAATATCTGTTACGCGGATATTCGCTCTTCATCCATTTACCCAGGGTGTTCTGCATATAGTTCGGATCCTTGAGCATTGTTTCAAGATCCCTCTCAGCCTTTGCGTCAGGAAGACGGTCGGACCAGATATAATAGTCCGAATACTGAAGATTGCTGTCTTGCGCGCTCTGCAGGAACCAGGGATGCTTGTCGGACGTGTGTCCGGCAACGAGGTCAAGCATCACCTTGATTCCCCTTGCGTGAGCCTTTTCAATAAGTTCCACAAGGTCGTTGTTGGTACCGAAACGTGGATCCACGCGATAGAAGTCAATCACGTCGTATCCGCCGTCAATCCAGCCGGAAACAAAAAGCGGATTGAACCATATCGCCCTGACTCCGAGGCTCTCTATATAGTCCAGTTTGGAAATGACACCGCGGATATCGCCTATTCCGTTGCCGTCGGAGTCCTTGTAGGAGGATGGATAAACCTGATAGATCACACCGTCCTTTAGCCAGTCCGGTCCCTTTTCCCAACTGCGCACGAAGTCAGCGGAAGACTGGGCATTCAGAAAAAGGCAGGAGAAAATGCCTGCCGCCAATAGAAAAATCCTTTTCATAGCAGAAATCTTATTAACGCGTGATTAATATATCCCATATCAAGACAAATTTAGTCAAATATTGCTCTTCTTCAAAGAAATGCTAACTTTGTTGCAACTTGATCCTAACAAGAACGAAAACGTATGACTATACCATACCAACTCATCAATCTGGGGCTTGCAATAATGTCTTTCCCCGGAAGGATGTCCCTTGCAAGAGCCTCCCGCAATCCGGAGAAGGCCAGTGCAAGAACCCTCAGAAAAATCCTGAACCTGGCGAAGAATACCGCCTATGGCAAAGAGCACCACTTCGGCGCAATCGTAAAGGCCCGCAAGCCGGAACAGCTTTTCCGGCTCTATGAAAAAAGCGTGAGAGCCTCTGAATATGAAAGTTTCAGGCCATACGTCGAAAGGCACAAGCACGGCGAAGCGAATGTGCTCATACCGGGCAAGCCGCTGATGTATGCCACCACTTCCGGCACCACCTCCAAGCCGAAATGGATTCCTATCTCCCAGAAATATATGAAGGACGTCTATGACGTGATGTCCCACATCTGGCTGGACAATTTCGCAAGGGTACGTCCGAAATTCCTCTCAGGGGGCCTGGTGGTTTCAGTCGCCAAAGTAGTGGAAGGATATGCCGAAGACGGTACGATTTTCGGTTCAGTCTCCGGAGTCACCGCCAAGAAGATTCCTTCCATCATACGCAAGCGCTTCGTCACCCCTCCTGAGGTCTATGACATTAGCGACTACACAGCCCGCTACTATGTGATGATGAGACTTGCAATAGCCCACAGCGTCAGCTACATAGTGGCTCCCAACCCATCCACCCTGCTGGAACTCATACACAATGCGGAAGAATATTTCGACGACTATATTGAAGACATAGAAAAGGGAAGCATATCCGAAAAGTTCGACGTTTCGCCGGAGATACGCTCCGTTCTCGCCGGCTTCACAGTACCCGACCCCGAAAGGGCGGACTTCCTGCGCCGCGTCAAGGAAAAGTGCGGAGGAAAGCCGCAGCTCAAGGACTGGTGGCCGGATATGCAGCTGCTATCTTCCTGGAAGTGCGGGAATACGGCCATAGCCGCCGAAAAAGTGCAGCAGCAACTGCCTGCAGGATGCTGCTATCAGGAGCTGGGCTACTTCGCCTCCGAATGCCGCTTCGGCCTGGTGCTCGACGAAGGCATAGACTCCACCCTCTTCCCGAACTACCATTATTACGAGTTCATCGAGGAAAGCGATCTGGAAAATCCGGAACCGCGCTTCCTGCGGCTTCACGAACTGGAGCAGGGCAAACGCTACTGCATTTACGTGACCACCTTCTCGGGTCTCTACCGCTACAATATGAATGACCTTGTGGAGGTCGGGGGCTGGAACGGGAAAACCCCGAAGATTCACATGGTGCAGAAAGTCAACGGCATAGTCAGCATCACGGGCGAAAAGCTCTATGAGAAGCAGTTCATCGAGGCCGTGCACGAAGCCGAAAGGCAGAGCGGACTGAAGGCCAACTTCTTCATAGGTTTCGCCGACCCGGAAGAGGCCTGCTATGACTTCTACTACGAATTCGAAAAGAGAAAGATACGCCGTTCCAAAGCTGAGGCCTTCACGAAAATAGTGGACAGCCAGCTTATGGAAATGAATATTGAATACCAGTCCAAGCGCGCGTCGCACAGGCTCAAAGAGCCGAAAACCTTCGTGCTCAAGCGCAACGCCTACGATCATTTCAAGCGCAGAAGTCTGCTGGAAGGGGCCAGGGACGGCCAGTTCAAGCTGGTGATGCTGCTTCAGGATAAGAGACGTCAGCGCTGGATCAACTCATTGATCGAGGATTAAACCACCAGAACAAAATGACCAGAGGAAAAAGCATCATCATCACGGGAGGTGCGGGCTTCATAGGCTCGCACGTCGTGCGTCTGTTCGTGAACAAGTATCCTGAAAGCCGCATAATCAATGTGGACAAACTCACCTACGCAGGCAACCTGGCCAACCTGAAAGACATAGAGGACAGGCCCAACTACCGCTTCGTGAAACTGGATATATGCGAGTTCGAGCAGGTACTTGCGCTTATGCGCGAGGAACAGGTGGACGGTGTGATACACCTTGCGGCCGAATCCCACGTGGACAGAAGCATACGCGACCCTTTCACCTTTGCGAAAACCAATGTGCTCGGCACCCTGAGCATGCTTCAGGCCGCCCGCATATACTGGGAAGAAAGAGAGGAGGGCTATGAGGGCAAGATGTTCTACCACATCTCCACGGACGAAGTTTACGGTGCCCTTCCGCTGGAGGGGGACGAGCTCTTCACCGAAGAGCGCAAATATGACCCGCACAGCCCGTACAGCGCCTCCAAGGCCTCGTCGGACCACTTTGTCCGCGCCTTCCACGACACCTACGGAATGCCTACGCTCGTCACGAACTGCTCGAACAACTACGGTCCCTACCAGTTCCCGGAGAAACTTATCCCTCTGTTCATAAACAACATACGCCTGCGCAAGGAGCTGCCGGTCTATGGACGCGGCGAGAACGTGCGCGACTGGCTATACGTCGAAGACCACGCGAAAGCCATAGACCTCATATTCCATAAAGGCGAAGCTGCAAAGACATATAACATAGGCGGCTTCAACGAATGGCACAACATAGACCTGGTAAAGCAGCTGATACGGACGGTGGACCGCCTGCTCGGACGCGCCGAAGACGAAGATATGGATCTGATACGCTATGTAAGCGACAGGCCGGGGCACGACGCCCGCTACGCAATAGACTCCAGCCGTCTGCAGAACGAGCTGGGCTGGAAACCGGGGCTGAAATTCGAAGAAGGCCTGGAGAAGACTGTCCGCTGGTATCTGGAAAACAGCGAGTGGCTGGAGAACGTGACCTCCGGAGATTACCTCAAGTACTACGAAGAAATGATCAGTCCAGCACTGAATACTTCGAAACCTGGGATTTGAATTCCGGAACTATCTCCTTCATCACCTTGACTATGGCCATATCGTCGTAGCTTTCGGCTACCTTCATCAGTCTGTCCTCGTTGGCACAGGCATCGGCATAGTCGTACTCCCTGACCTTTGCGACCATAATCTTCGGATGTATGGTCGGAACGGTGTTTTCCTTGTCGGAAAGCACCTCCTCATAGAGTTTCTCGCCGTCACGCAGTCCGGTGAACTGGATTTCGATATTCTTGGCTCCGCTAAGGCGTATCATTCTCTTGGCCAGGTCCACTATCCTGACAGGTTCACCCATATCGAACACGAAAATCTCACCGCCCTTGCCCATAGTGCCGGCTTCGAGAACAAGCTTGCAGGCCTCCGGAATCAGCATGAAATAGCGGATGATATCGGGATGGGTGACGGTAATCGGGCCACCTTTGGCTATCTGTTTCCTGAAGAGCGGAATCACGGAACCGTTCGAGCCCAGAACATTTCCGAAACGGGTGGTAACGAACTGGGTCACGCCCTTGACCTTACCCTCGACTATGGCCTGGTTCAGGCTCTGGCAATAGATTTCGCAAATACGCTTGCTGCATCCCATCACATTGGTAGGGTTCACCGCCTTGTCAGTGGAAATCATCACAAACTTCTTCACACCATACTTGACGGAGAGGTCAGCAATCACACGGGTGCCCCTGATATTGTTCTGGACGGCCTCGGAAGGGTTATCCTCCATCATAGGGACGTGCTTGTAAGCCGCAGCGTGGAAAACGAAGTAAGGCTTCGCCTCGGCAAAAAGGGCTTCCATCTTGCCGGCATTAGTGATGCTGGAAACGATGGTGGAGCAGACAATGTAAGGGTATTTCTCGGCCATCATCAGCCGGATATCGTGCATTGGAGTCTCTGCAGAGTCTATCAGAACCATACGGGACGGCTTGAAACGGGCCACCTGACGCACCATTTCGGAGCCGATCGAGCCGGCCGCTCCTGTGATGAGCACCACCCGTCCCGAAATATGTTCGCCTATCTTCTGCATATCCACCTCGATTTTCTCGCGTGGCAGCAGGTCCTCGATCTGCACCTTGCGAAGGGACTCCGAACGTATGTCGCTCCTGCCGTCCCACTCGATTTCTGAAGGCATCATCAATATATTGATTCCTTCTTCGACGAGGAAGGATACGAGTTCCTTGCTGGCGCGGAAACGGTCCGCCTGCAGAGGTGAAACGAATATCGCCTCGATATTCTCTTTCCTGATCACTTCTTTGAGCGAATCGTCATCGTTGTAAACCTTCACGCCCATAAGCCAGCTGCCATCGGAAGCCGACTCCGGGTCGATGAAGCCCTTGAGGAGATATTTCAGAGGACTTGCAGAGCGTATACTCTTTGCAATGCCTATACCTCCTGCCCTGATACCATAGACCAGGGCCCTTTCCGTGTCGGAATCTATTCGGAACGTGTCGTAGAGCATCCTTACGGTAACTCTGGCAATGCACATCAGCATAAGGGCAATGAAGCCGACCAGAAACATTCCGACATAGGATGGGAAAACCAGATACTCTTTCGGGATATCAAAGGTTCTCAGGGCAAATACCACCGCCTCCAATGTGATCCATAGACAGAAGCAGGCCATTGCGACACGCCAGAGATCGACGAAGGAGGAGAAACGGACCACGCCCCTGTAGGTGTGGAACAATTTAAAATA
>SFJB01000092.1 GCA_004555145.1 Bacteroidales bacterium
TACTTCGGAGAAGAGTATCACCAGGCGAACTGCCAGTGCTGCGACAATTGCATACATCCTAAGGAGACTTTTGACGGCAGGGCTGAGATGAGTCTGGTCATACGGCTTATCGAATCTTTGCCGGAGCATTTCAAGATAGACCATCTTGCAAACGTGCTCGCCGGCGTTTCCAACTCCATTATCAAGTCATACAAACACGACCAGCTCGAATTCTTCGGCGCAGGGAAGAACCATTCCGAGAAGTTCTGGTGCACCGTAATCCACCAGGGACTTATAGCCCGCCTCCTTGACAAGGAAATCGAGAGCTATGGCCTGATTTACGTCACCGACGAGGGACGCAAGTTCCTGGAGAATCCTTGGCCGCTCACCCTGGTCGAAGACAGGACCTTTTCTACCGGTGTGCCAGAGGAAGATGAGGATGAGGAAGGAAATGCCGCAGCTGCTGCGCTCCGGGCAGGGGGCGGTGCCGGAGATCCGGCTCTGCTCTCTATGCTGAAGGACCTGCGCAAGGATCTCTCCAAACGCCTTAAGCTGCAGCCTTGGATTATCTTTGGCGACCCGTCCCTGGAGGATATGGCCACAGCTTATCCCATCAGTTTCGACGAACTGAAGAACTGTCAGGGAGTAGGCGAGGGCAAGGCGAAAAAATTCGGCGAAGAGTTCATAAAGCTGATACGCAAGTACGTGGAGGAGAACGACATCATCCGTCCGGATGACTTCATACTCAAGTCTCCGCCAAACAAATCCGCGAATAAGGTTTTCATCATTCAGAGCATAGACCGCCGTATGTCTCTCGAAGACATTGCTGAAGCCAAGGGCCTGGAGATGGAGGAACTGCTTGGAGAGATTGAGGCGATAGTATCCAGCGGGATGAAATTGAATCTGGATTATTACATAGAAGAAAATCTTGACGAGGATATTGTTGAGGAGATTTATGATTACTTCCGCAACGAAGCCACTTCAGACGATGTGCAGCAGGCCATCGAAGCCCTCGGCCCTGACTATTACGAGAATGAAATCCGTCTTGTGCGTCTGAAGTTCCTCTGTGAGAATGCAATATAAACGCCTTCGCACCTGCGAGACTCAAGTGAACAATGATACCTCAGGAGACAGTCAACCTTATTTTGGATACAGCGCAAATCGCCGACGTTGTGGGCGATTACGTGACGCTGAAGCGTCGCGGGGCGAACTATGTCGCCTGCTGTCCCTTCCACAATGAGAAGACTCCCTCTTTCTACGTTTCCCCAGCCAAAGGCATATACAAGTGTTTCGGCTGCGGTAAGTCCGGCTCTGCCGTAGGTTTCGTGATGGAGCAGGAGCACTGCTCCTACGCCGAGGCTCTGCGCTATCTGGCCAAGAAATACAATATCGAGATCATAGAAGAGGAGCAGTCTGCTGAGGAGATTGCCAAACGCCAGTACAACGAGAGCCTGCTTCTCGTGATGGAGTACGCCCAGAAATTCTACCGCGGGCAGCTTTCCACCCAGGAGGGACGCACGCTCGGTGAGGCGTACTTCCGCAGCAGGGGATTGGAAGATTCCACTGTGGAACGCTTCGGCCTGGGCTGGGCTCCATCCGGCCGCACTGCCTTGCTTGACAGTGCGCTTGCTGCCGGCTACAAGCTCGAGTACCTTATCGGTGCCGGCCTTGCCGTACAAAGGGAAGACGGCAGCGTGCAGGACAAGTTCCGCGAGAGGGTGATGTTCCCCATCCATTCGCTCAGCGGCAGGATAATCGCATACAGCGGCCGTACCCTGCGCTCCGACAACCCTGCCAAGTACGTGAACTCCCCGGAAACGGAAATATACATCAAGAGCCGCAACCTGCTAGGTATTTTCTTCGCGAAATCGGAGATCTCCCGTCTGGACAGGTGCATCTTGGTTGAGGGCAACATCGATATGGTGATGATGCACCAGCTCGGCATTCGCAATGTCGTTGCATCCTGCGGCACCTCGCTCACTGTGGAGCAGATACGCCTCATCCACAAGTTCACATCCAACGTTACCATAATGTATGACGGTGATTCTGCCGGCATCCACGCCGCCTTGCGCGGCATACCTATGGTGCTTGCGGAAGGTATGGACGTGCAGATCGTACTGCTTCCGGACGGGGAGGACCCGGATTCCTTCGCGCGCAGCCATACCCTGGAGCAGGTGCAGGAATACATCAGCACCCACAGTCGCGACTTCATTAGCTTCAAATCTGAGCTGCTGCTCTCAGAGGCTGCCGGAGATCCGCTCAAGAAGGCTCAGCTCATCAATGACATTGCCGACACAATTGCCGCCATCCCCGATCCGGTGAAACGCTCCACTTACGTGGATGATACGGCGCTGAAGTTCGGTGTGGAAAGCTCCCTGCTTTTCCGCCGCATTCAGCAGCAGCGCAAATCCCGCAACAGTGAGACCCCTCTTTCCAGGAACATTTCCGAGGAGCTCCCCTCCGAGGCGTGGACCGAGGAGAACCGGACCCTTGCGCCTTCCGAGCGCGACCTTCTTTCACTGCTGCTGACCTATGGTTGCGATGAGCTTGAGTTTGAAAGTGATTCCGAGTTTTATGGGGGAGAAGATGCCCCGAAACCTACCGTTGCCGACTTTATCAGGGACGCCCTTGACAGCGATGGCACGAAAATGGCAAATAAGGCTTACGCGGCCACCTATTCGGCATATTTTGAAAAGTATGATGAGGGACTGTCCGGGGATGAGATACTCAAATGCCTTATGGACTCCGCCGACAGGCAGGTCGCTGAGGTGACGGCCACCCTGTCCACTCAGAAATATATGATCACGATAAAGGATTTCGAAAGATCGCTCACCACGCGCTCTTCCTGGCTCGTGACCCAGGTTCCCCGGGCGATACTGTGTTATGCGGAAAGCATCATCAGGGACAGGATGGAACAGCTCAAGCGTAAGATAGCCGAAAACAAGGACGACATACAGCTGGACCTGATGCAGCAGATGCTTATGCTCCAGAACACCCAACGCAAGATAAAACAAAAGATAGGAAGAGAAAAAACCAAAGACAATGGATAAGCAATATAAGAGAACTCTGGTAACCTGTGCGTTACCTTATGCCAATGGCCCGGTGCATATCGGGCATCTTGCCGGCGTTTATGTGCCGGCCGACATCTATGTGCGCTACCTGAGGCTTAAAGGCGAGGACGTGCTGTACATCTGTGGCTCCGATGAGCACGGTGTGCCTATTACCATAAAGGCGAGGCAGCAGGGCTGCACCCCTCAGGATATAGTCGACAAGTACAACAAGATCATCAAGGACTCATTCTCAGGTCTGGGCATCAATTTCGATTTCTATGGGCGCACCTCGTCCGAAATCCACGCTAAGAACGCATCCGCCTTCTTTAAGAAGCTCTATGACGAAGGCAAGTTCGTTACACGCGAGAGCGAGCAGTACTACGACCCTGAAGCCAAGACCTTCCTCGCCGACCGCTACATCGTGGGCACCTGTCCCAAGTGCGGAGCCGAGGGCGCATACGGCGACCAGTGCGAGAAGTGCGGAAGCACACTCAGCCCGGAGGAACTCATCAATCCCAAGAGCAAGCTCAGCGGAGCGGAGCCGATAAAGAAGAAAACCACCCATTGGTACCTGCCTCTGCAGGATTATGAACCTTGGCTCAGGGAGTGGATACTCGAAGGTCACAAGGAATGGCGCAGCAATGTCTATGGCCAGGTTAAGAGCTGGCTCGACGGCGGGCTCCAGCCCCGCGCAGTGACCCGTGACCTCGACTGGGGCGTTCCGGTGCCTGTGGAAGGCGCTGAGGGAAAGGTGCTCTACGTGTGGTTCGATGCCCCGATCGGCTATATCTCCAACACTCAGGAGCTGCTTCCTGATGACTGGGAGAAATGGTGGAAATCCGAAGACACCAAACTCGTTCACTTCATAGGCAAGGACAATATCGTGTTCCACTGCATAGTGTTCCCGTCCATGCTCAAGGCGTATGGTGACGGGTACATACTCCCGGAGAATGTGCCGGCAAACGAGTTCCTGAACCTGGAGGGCAACAAGATCTCCACCTCCAAGGGTTGGGCAGTATGGGCTCACGAGTACCTGCGCGACTTCCC
This sequence comes from Bacteroidales bacterium, assembly GCA_004555145.1. The sequence continues at coordinate 4,077 of SFJB01000092.1, forward strand.
GGGAAAGGAGGATGTGATGCGCTACGTGCTCACTGCAAACGCGCCTGAGACCAAGGATAACGATTTCAGCTGGAAGGACTTCCAGCAGCGCAACAACAGCGAGTTGGTGGCGATTTTCGGCAACTTCGTCAACCGTGCCGTAGTGCTTACCCACAAGTACTTCGAAGGCAAGGTGCCTCCTTGCTCTTCCCTGCTCGACATTGACAAGGAAGTGCTAGCTCAGATTCCTCAGCTCAAGGCTTCCATAGAAAAGAACATAGAAAACTACCGTTTCCGTGAGGCGCTCAAGGATGCGATGTCCATTGCGCGTCTGGGAAACAAATATATCTCTGACACCGAACCATGGAAGGTTGCAAAGACTGACCTCGACAGGGCTGCTACCATACTCAATATCTCAATCCAGATTTGTGCTGACCTTGCAATCGCATTCGAGCCGTTCACTCCGTTTGCGGCCCAGAGGCTCCGCAATATGCTGGACGTATGTATGTGCACAGGCACCGACCATAAGGCAGACAGGGAAGGCGCAGCCCTCCACACCGTCCCTGCAGGGGATTTTGTAGGAGAATGTCCGGGCAAGGGCAAGTGCGTATGCCTGAGTTGGGAAGTGTTGGGCCGTCCTACCATCATTCCTGCCGGTCACAAGCTTGGTGCTGCCGAGCTCCTCTTCGCCAAGATTGAGGACGAGCAGATTGATGCACAGCTCGCCAGACTGGATGCTCTCAGGGCAGAGCAGGAAGCCGCAGCCAAGGCTGAGGCTGCCGCCAGGGTGAGCCCTCAGAAGGAAGAGTGCAGCTTCGAAGATTTCGGAAAGATGGATATACGCACGGCTACCGTGCTTGCTGCAGAAAGGGTTCCCAAGACGGACAAGCTTCTCAAGCTCGAAATAGATACCGGAATAGACAGGAGGGTTATCGTGTCCGGCATAGCCGAGTACTACAGCCCGGAAGATATGGTGGGCAAGCAGATCTGCATACTCGCCAACCTCAAGCCTCGTGTAATCAAGGGAATCGAGAGCCGTGGAATGATACTTATGGCAAGGCAGAATGACGGCAAGATGCGTTTCATCACTCCTCAGGAGGCTTTGACAAATGGTGCGGAAATCGGGTAATTGACAGATTATGAAGGTACTTATAGTTGATGATGAAAGGGCAATCAGGAACTCTCTGAAAGAGATTCTTGGGGATGAAGGATACTCCGTGGATACCGCCGAAGACGGTGCCACGGCCTTGGAGATGTCTGCAAAAGAGAAGTACGACGTCATCTTCTGCGACATAAAGATGCCCAATATGGACGGAATTGAGGTGCTTGACACTATGATCAAGAACGGCATAGATGCCGCCATCGTGATGATTTCCGGACACGGCGACATCAGTACGGCCGTCGAGTGCATCAAGAAGGGTGCCTTCGATTTCGTGGAGAAGCCTCTGGATCTCAACCGCGTGCTCATTACGATCAAGAATGCCTCCGACCGGGTGCATCTCACTACGCAGAATAAGGCTCTGCGCAAGAAGGTGTACGGCGCCGATATGATAGGCGAGTCCGCTCCGATGAGACGCATACGCGAGATGATAGAAAAGGTGGCACCGACCGACGCACGAGTGCTCATTACGGGCCCCAACGGATCCGGAAAGGAGCTTGTGGCAAGAAATCTGCACCAGCTCAGCAAGCGCAGTGCTATGCCTATGATAGAAGTGAACTGCGCCGCAATACCGGGTGAGCTCATTGAGAGCGAACTTTTCGGTCACGAAAAGGGCTCGTTCACTTCTGCAATCAAACAGCATAAGGGTAAATTTGAACAGGCGGACGGAGGTACGCTTTTCCTTGATGAAATCGGAGATATGAGCCTTGCAGCCCAGGCCAAGGTGCTGCGCGTGCTTCAGGAAAGGAAACTCTCACGGGTCGGTTCCGACAAGGATATCGAGGTGGATGTCCGTGTGATAGCCGCGACCAACAAGAACCTTGAGCAGGAAATAGAGAAGGGCAACTTCCGCGAGGACCTCTACCATCGTCTGAGCGTAATTCCTATACGTGTCCCGTCTCTGGATGAGCGCAAGGATGATATTCCTCTGCTGATCGATTTCTTCCTCAAGAAATATAATGACCAGAACAGCTCGCGTTCGTTCTCCAAGGAGGCGGTGGAACTGCTTATGCAGCGCTCCTGGCCGGGGAATATACGCGAACTTGACAATGTGGTGGACCGCCTCCTCATCCTCGGGGACGAAGTCATCTCAGCTCAGAATGTCAAGGATTTTGTGAAGCTTTAGTCCTCTGCTTTCAAGATTCAAACCTATGGTTTGAAGGCCGAACTTGTCAAGGCCTGAGAGATGTCCAAGATGAATTTCCTGGACTGAGCGGGAACAGGTTCGGAGTTTAGGTTGTA